>JAPUIP010000154.1 GCA_027296925.1 Candidatus Poribacteria bacterium
TCCCTTTGCCCCTGTCATGAACTCTTGGAAGTAGAGTTGAACCAGGGTACCCTCGGCAAGCTCTGTTGCCCCCTTGATATTCGCAGCCCATGAGCTTGCGGTAAAGCAGAACATCAGTGCAATAGCTAAGATTGAAGAAAGTGCGTTGCGATTAACAATCTGACGGATCATCAGACAACTCCTTTCATGTTTTCCATTTCTCATGGCGAAATTTCTCATAGCGAAATGGAGGTTAATCGATAGTGCCATCCGTTGCAGCTAAGATTTCCCTGAACCCTTTTCAGGAAATGATGGATATTATAAGAGATTTTATGGATTTAAGCAAGGTCATTTTAGGCTTCAAGTTTAGCTTGACTTTGCCATATTTGCTTGTAATTGCTCGATTTGTCAGGCGTCGGTTTGTCTACCTAATGAATTGGCGAACTCCAGACTTCAGAATTGCTGGCGCGTTGGAAAGCAATGATTTGAGCTTGACAAAGTCGGATTAGAATGTATTGGACTTCAACATCGATTTAAGCTACAATTATGACTCACCAGAGCAGATGAATGCAACGCGCCGAAATATATCACGGGGGAACAGTCAGATCGATGGAACGCTGGAAGCTGGAAATCTACATTCCCTTATGCCTACTCGCCTTTTGGCTGCAAGTCCTGGCGCCCCCCACTGCTGCTCAAGAAATTAAGCGTCAAGCTATCCCTGTTGGGATGTTCAATGTCTACGCCAGTAGCGATGCCAACAATCTGAGCTTGGCCCTGCCGGACCTTCGCGAAGCCTGGCAGGGCGTGCCGACAAACTGGGAGGGCGGTTACTACCCCTATGAGGCGTGTAACCTTGTGCAACATTACTGGCCGAAGAACCTTCCCGCCGATATTCCGCCGGGGGCGGATGCGTCCGTTGTGTGGTGGCAGCGGTTTCTTCAAGAGGTGTATGATCAGGGCAATGAGAATGGCGAGGTTCGACTTCGCGCAATCGTCGGTCCGCTGTTCAACCATTTCGAGGTGTTTGGCGAAGGGTGGTTGACCAACTTCATTCAGGAGCTCTCCGCGTGGGAATCGAGCGGAGCACAGGATGGGGTGATTGCCGGTTGGTATCTTGTCGAGGAACCGATGGGCTCCACGCACAACTTCAGTCCGGATATCTTCGAGGAGATGGTAAAGGTCATTGACCAGGCGGAAGCAGCAGGCGGTTTTCGACGGCATGAACGCTATGTGGATGTTTCCATCGATGGTGCGTTTTTTACGCCACAAAAGTTAGCGCGTTTTTGCCGTCCCGCTGACGTGGTGATGATCAGTGCCAGCAGCTATCTCTGGATGGCACGTGGGGCGCAGCCGGTGTTCGATCCACGCTACCGAGATCTGGCGTTCGTGATGAACCAGGTGCGAAGCATCATCCTTCCCGATCGGGATGCGCGGGGATTGCCTCACCCACGGATGCATCTTGTTCTGCAAGCTTACGATCCGATTGGGTTTGGGCAACCGACGCATTGGGAAATGCGTCAGCAGATCCGCGAGGCGTTGACTCCCGATTCTGAACTTCTCGGAAACAGATCTGTTGCGCCGGCGGACGGCATCTGGTTTTTCTGGTGGCCGGGGTTGACCTTTGAAAACGAAGATCGCGTGGACGATTGGCTCTATGGACGACGACTTGCAGAAGCGATCGAACTGGAAGTCGCGGAGGTCACGGGCAACGGGGGTGAAGCCACATCCCCCAATGTGCCGACGACCTCCCGTTTTGCATTCTCGTCTTCGCCGTCGTTTAACCCGGACGACGGCATTATCCCCTATGAGTTGGCGCAATCCGGTCGGGTTGAGATTGAAATTCTCGATGTGGATGGTTCGAGAGTGGAAGCGTTCAACATGGGAGTTCAGAGCGTTGGGCGGTTACATCGATTTGGTGGGCCGCGCTGGCGGCCGTCCGCAACCGAGCCTGATGGACGATACATCTTTCGGCTGTTTCTCAATTCCGTTCTCGTCGAGAGTGTTGAGGTCGAAGTTCAGCGGAGGGCTCAGCTCTTCAGCCCCTCTCACGCGCCGGGCGTCTGGTCGAACGATAACACGATCGAGGTGGTATGGCGTCCTCCGGCGTTCAGCGCCGGCCTGCGTGGATTCTCTGCTTTGTGGAGTGATTCCCCGGCGAGCATCCCACCCCGCACTGTCACAATGGAGTCGTCCAATCGCATGCTCACGAGCATCCCGTTGCCAGACGGAAACTCGCACTACTTTCACCTTCGAAGCGTGAATGGGGACGGTGTCTGGAGTGTGGCCTCCCATTTGGGTCCGTTTTGGATCGATGCAACCCCGCCGACCTTGTCCGCCGATTTGGCGAGCTCCAGCCATGAAGTGAGTGTCTGGTCGGCAACCAACCGTATTGACATAAGCTGGTCCGCTGTTGACGCAGAGACAACGCAGGCGTCACCGCCGCGTGGCTATTCTATTCTTTGGGACCATCAACCTTTCACGCTCCCGACAGCAGAGATTAACGCCGGCAACGCCGTGACTGCCCTCTCCACGCCGCCTCTTGTGGATGGCGTCTGGTATCTACACCTACGCGCTGCCGATGTGGCAGGCAACTGGACGGAGGCGGCTGCACATCTTGGACCATTTCAGATCGATACCCATCCACCCCATCCGCCATCAAATCTGACAAGCGCTTCCCATGAGGTCGGTATCTGGTCAAACCAGGCATCGGTTGACTTGGAATGGAGAGCCGCTTCTGACCAGACCAGCGGTATCGTAGATTACCGGATTGTCTGGGATACCTCGCCAAGCGCGTCCTTAAACCCTGACTTCTCTCTTTCCCACATGCTGCGGCACAACACTCCCTCGGATGAGATTGTCGTTTATCGTAGCCCGCCCCTTCCCGAGGGCGATTCCCATTACGTCCATATTCGGACGACCGATCTTGCCGGGCTGCCCGCCGATGAAATTTTAGACCTCGGTCCATTCCGGATTGACACCACGCCGCCGGGGGACGTTCGAGATTTTTCCGCGTTTCCGGCGGAGACGTTGGAGGGTACACCGCTCGAGCCCAGTCAATGGTTGACCTCCCCTCAGGTTTCCTTCACATGGCAGCCAAGCACCGATTCCGGCAGTGGCGTTGTGCGCTACGAAATCACGCAGCTAAATTTGGATACAGACCAGAAGCAAACCGTACAAATCCACGCAGACTCACCGCCCCGGTGGACTCCCATGAACTTAGGCGACGGTGAGTGGAGGTTTCGCGTTCGTGCCGCAGATGACGCGGGCAATTCGGGCCCATACACCGAGCTCTCCCTGAAGCTCGATACGACTGTGTCAACCCCAGCCATCCACAGTCCATCGCATCCTGACAGTGAAAGTTGGTATGCGAACCCATCGCCGGTTATCGAATGGACGATTGCGGAGGACCTTTCCGGGATTGCCAACTATTTTGGCGAATGGGCTCATCAACCGAATACAATTCCTCAGACGTTCATTGACACCGAAAGCAGCGTTTCCACGCTTGAAGATGGCATTTGGTACTTCCACTTGCGGGCGATTGATAACGCCGGCAACCTCAGTGAAGCCGTGCATTATCGCGTGCGTATCGATGCTTCCGCGCCTGATACGCCCCGAATCGCGTCGAGTTCCCATCCTGCCGGTGTCTGGAGGGCGCGGTCCGACGTGGATCTCCGCTGGAACGTCGGTGGGGGGCCGAGCGGGATTGCCGGCTATAGTTCCGTCCTCGACCGGCAGCGGACAACCCTACCCGACGATCAGATTAACAGCCTTCAGCCTGAGTTGACGACAACGCTCGCGGATGGCATCTGGTATTTCCACGTGCGAACGCAGAGCAACACCGGGCTCTGGAGTGAAACGGTGCATCACGAAATCCGCATCGACACGGAGCCGCCGGCAATCGCGATTGAAGCACCCCGTGGCAAGGCGTGGATTCGAGAAGCCGTCAGCGCCTATAGTGGAACGATGCGGGATGACCTGTCGGGAATCGATGATGCAACACTTGAATACCGATACGGGGGGTTGCATTGGATGCCATTTGCAAGCGAAGCATCCGAAGGCTGGCTGGACACGGACGAACTCCCGCATGTGACAGACGCAGACGGCGTGCCGTTGCAGGTCCGCGTCCGTGATCGCGCCGGAAACGTGGGGTTTTCTGAGGAGATCGCCGTTCGGGTTGACCTTGAGTCGCCATCATTAACCGTAACCAGTCCCACGCATCCCCAGCAAGAAATCTGGTACGCCGATCCGCAGCCTGTCGTGGAATGGACGGTCAGCAGCGATCTCTCCGGAATTGCGAACTACTTTTGGGTGTGGGACAACCAGCCTGATACCGTACCTGAACCGTCCGTCGCGGACAACGTGAATGGCGGTTTGATTCGTCACTCTACACGGGGCGTGCGCGAATCGCCGCTACGCGATGGCATCTGGTATTTTCACCTTATTGCTCTTGACCGCGCGGGCAACGCAAGCGATCCGGCTCACTACCGCTTTCAGATTGATACCGAACCGCCGACCGCAACGATACGTATCTTCAGACCAGAGGTTATCGATGGACGCCCCAGATCTATTCGCTATCGCGAGGCGAAGGCGGTTCCGCCGCGTGTCAGTTCCGGAGAGATCCGGATCGCGCTTGAATTTTCAGAGGAAACCGTTGAGACTCCCAAACTTTTCCTTTTACCGAATGGCGCGGGGGAGATTGCCCTTGAACTTGTGGCAGAGAGCGATGCATCGAATCCTCCAGTCCTTCAGTGGCGGACGATGTTACAGGTGTCACCGAAGATCGGCGACGGCGAAGCGAAATTCCGATTTGTTGGCGTTGACCGAGCGGGCAACCCCGGCGGATCGATTACGGCGGGGGGCGAACTCATCATCGATACGCTGATTGAGGCAGATGAAACGAAAGCCCAATATCGGATCGGCGATGACGATACCATTGTGACCATACCGTCCCGTGCGCTCAGATCCGATATTCGTCTGCACCTAGAGCGATTGCCGGCAGAAGCAGGCGGCTACCGCCTCATCGCATGGAACAGCACAGGGCGAGCCCTGCCAGACGGAACCTTCGCACGGCCGATTGAACTGCAATTGCCCCTCCACTCTATACCGCCCATCACATCGGCAGATTCGGCGTACACCGTGCTTTACAACGATGGCGTACGAACGCATCGCGTGCGGACGGAAACTACCGGCGGACATGTCATTGCGCAGGTCAGTCAGGTGGGTGAATTTCGGATTGCTTCCGCGCCGGCGCTGAAGCGGAAGATTGCCGGTGGATGGGCTGCGCCGAATCCCTTTACGCCCAACAACAGCGGTGATGCAAGCGATCGGACGATCTTCCACGTGCAAACAAGAGAGGGCGATGTGACGTTCACCGTCGAGATCTACGACCTGACAGGGCGGCGCGTGCGGACGCTTCGGCATGGGGTGAATGTATGGGATGGTACCGATGAAAACGGCGTCGTTGTCGAAGGCGGCGTATATATCTACCAGATCCATGCGGAAGATGAGGTGGTGAGCGGAACCGTTGTTGTCGTAAGATAACGTGAAGCGTAGCACGTCATGGTTATACGAGGGACCGGTTGTGTATGGCTGGTTCATTGATTTGCAGTTCATTTATAAGGAGGTTTTCTGATGAAAATCACAGACATTGATGTCTGGACAGTCGTTGTGCCGGTATTCCCGGAGGCTGTGCACAGCGAGGAATACGGCGGTTATCCAGACTGGGCACGAGTGCCAAAACAGATTATCCGGATTCATACCGATGAAGGTATCACCGGCATCGGCGAAACCGGTCGCGGTCAATCGACGGAAGCTGTAAGCCACGCGGCCGAAGAACTGAAAGGCAGAGACGCGATGAAGATGTGTTTGCAGAACGTCTTTCGCACCGAGCCGCTAAAACCGACGCCCGAAGCGCCGGACGAATGGGAGATGAATCTCGGCCCCTATCCCACGGGATATGAAGCTTTCGAGATGGCGGTCTTCGACCTCATCGGTAAGCGGCTGGAGGTGCCCGCCCATGCGCTCTTGGGAGGCGCGTGCAGGGATAAGGTGAGGGCGGATTTTTGGATCGGGCACCAGACGCCAGAACACGGCGCCCGGAGCACAAAGATCGCCATCGAGCGCGGTTTCACTGGGCTCAAAACGAAATGCAGGATCCAAGAGCCGATGGTCGAGCGATTGCGGGCAATCCGGGAGGTCGGCGGTTCGGACTTCAAAGTGACCGTTGATCCGAATGAACGCTTCCACACCGTCGAGCAAACGCTTGAACTCGCCGAGGCGTTGAAGGAGCTCGATAACGTTGAGGTGTTTGAGGATCCAATCCCGAAAAAAGGGCTGCGGGATGATGTCCTGGCGCAGTATCGGTACATGCGAGGGAAGCTGCCGTTTCCGCTTGCGCTTCACCTTGGAGGCGCCGGGGATGTGATTAAAGCCATTCGCGCCGATGCGGTGGACTATCTCAATCTCGGCGGCTCGATGGTCAACTTCGTCAAAAGCGCCGCGATCGCGCAGGCGGCTGGCATCCCCGTGTGGCACGGTTCGGGAAACGATCTCGGGATTATGGAGCGGTCGTATCTGCATGCCGCGAGCGTTGCGCCCAACTGCGTTCTCGCCAGCGATTTCGTCGGGAGCTGGACTCGGGTTGACGATCTGATTGTGGAGGGATTCACTTTCGAGAACGGTTATACGCCGGTGCCGCAATCCCCCGGATTGGGATGCGAGTTGGACCTGGATGCGTTGGAAAAATATCGGATGGATGGATAACCAACGCGCTGGCACGCAGCACCCGGAAGCTCTTGACAGCCGTGGTGCTGTGTGCTATACTGCCTGATCAGGGGAAAAGGAATCGCTTCCACTTTTGCCTAAAAGCAGGTATTCACGATGAATTGTCAACACATACCGGTTTGGTTCATCATCTTTCTGTCTATTTCGACCGTTGCTTCCGCCCAGCAGGTAACCAGGGGGGCTGTACAAATATTGGAGGCAAATGTTCTTAGCATCTTAATCGGACTCGTCTTCTTTGTAGCAATAGGGTTGCCCCAAGTTCTTCGGTATTTCGAGGAACGTGAATGGGCAGAACTTCAGAAACAGATCCAAGACCTGGGAGAACGCCTTGAACGCCAGCAGGAGCAAATTTTCGCAAAATTGAGCCAACACGAACAAGAGATCGAGGCACTGAAATCCCGCCGAATTGTCACGCCCTCTTGACCTTGCGAACGGGCATGCGTAGATTGTCGATTGCCAACTTTTATAGCTTCATTCAAACGGGGAGAAACTGAATGGACCCCATACTTACCGGCGCGCTGGGCTCTCTTGCCGCATACCTCGCTTCATACATGACGAAGGAAGCGAAGGGCAAGCGGGACAAACATCAGATCGAAAACGACTTCAAAGCTACTTTCGAAGATGCGGCGATCGCTTTCCAGGCCTGCCTGCCGCAAGGCATCGCCATTGGAAACCTTGCCGCGTTCTTCAAGAGCGGCGTCATGGAAAACCAGTGCAAATCGGTGCTCGCCCGTGAGCAGCCGGATTTAGACGCGCTAGAAGCGGCTTTCCGTGAGGAAACCGCCAACTTTGAGGGATTCGATCCACGCATCCTGAAGACTTTCGATCTGCGCCGGGCAATCCAGGAATTTTTCTTTGAGTTCCGAGACTCGGCAGGACGGAAAGCGAGCTTCATCAATGCGAGGATTGCTCGCTTGAAAGGGGAAGGCTGCAAAGCGCGATACCTCAACCAGGTGATCAACCGGTACGAAGTCCTGGACTTCTCCGGTGTTCCCGACGCCTATGACTCCCGTTCGACCGTCAAGCTGGAGGAGATCTTCATTACCCTCCAGACAACGCACCGGGTTCCGGAGGTCGATATCCTCCACGACGAGATGGATATGCTGGAGCGCCGCGAGCCCACACGCCCGCCCAGAGAGGTCCGCATGCGAGAAACGGTCGAGGTGCGCTCCGTTGTGGACGCGCTCAAAGAGAAGGATCGGATGGTGGTGTTGGGCGCGCCCGGCGCCGGCAAAACGACCTTCATGCGATACCTGGCGCTGACCTTCGCTCGAAACCAGGCGCAGAAAGAACTACAGCTCGACGAGGAGCGACTGCCGATCCTGGTGCGTCTCCAGGATATGGCGGGCGCCTTGTCGGAAGAGACGACGATTGCCGACGCCCTCCCAAACCACCTCAACACCGAGCTCCAACTCGATCTGCCGGCGGACTACTTTCAGCCGTATCTGGAAGCCGGGCGGTGTGTGGTGCTGTTTGACGGATTGGACGAGGTGGCGAATATCCGGGAGCGCGGCGAAGTGGCGAAGGCGGTCGCGCTGTTTGCCAATCTCTACAAGGGCAACCGATACGTCATCACGTCTCGGATTGCGGGATACCGCGAGATTCAGGGGTTTCCGGAGAGCGATTACCCCCACTTCACGATTCGGGATTTCGATGACGACCAGATCCGCACGTTTGCCCGAAAGTGGTATTGGGCACGGTATCGGCTGGATGCGTCCCAACGCGCCGATAACCTGATCCAGGCGATTGAGCGAAATCCGAAGGTGAAGGGTCTGGCGACCAACCCGCTGATGTTGACCATCATCGCGATAGTCCACCGCAGCAGCGCCGAACTTCCGAATGAGCGGATTAAGCTCTACGACCGGTGCACGGACGCGCTGCTCTACACCTGGCAGCGAGAGCACAACCGCCCCGCCCTGACCGACATTCAGGGAAGCCTGGTTCGAGATACGGAGGTGCGCCGACGCCTGGAGGGTTTGGCGCACTGGATGCACAACGAGTCGCCGGGGACGGCCCGGGGACAGACACATGTGAGATACAGGCGCCTGAAGTCCAAACTGGCGGAACAGTTGCTGCAACGCAAGCAGGTCAAGACGCTCGATGACGGCGAAGATGAAGCGGCGCATTTTCTGGAGTACATCCGCCAAACAACCGGCGTGCTGCTGGAGCGCGGCACGGAGCTATACGCCTTCGTCCACTTGACGTTTCAGGAATACTTCGCCGCCTGCGACATCTACCGACGCTGCCGGGGCGACGCCGAGAAGGTGTGGACGGAGATCTCCCCGTACCTGCACGATAGCCACTGGCGGGAGGTGGTTCTTCTGCTGATCGCCAAGCTCAACGGCGAGTTTGACGAGATTGGGGAGGAGCTCATCCAGAAGATTCTGAACGCCGAACCCCCGTATGAAGCGCTCTTGAGGCGGAACCTGCTGCTGGCGGCGTGCTGCCTGGCGGACGATGTGACGGCGGAGGCGGAGACCTACGAACCGGTGCTGGACGAGACAATGGATCTGGCGTTGGGTTCGCGGTATGATTTTCAAGGGCGATTTGCCAGAGAGATTCTGAAAGACCTCCTCAACAGCCATTACAAAGATCCTGTGATGGCGAGATTTACGAATCTGCTCGTCGATGCGGATTCATCCGTCCGCGGGAGTGCGGCATCCGCCCTGGGGCGGGTGGGGGCAGCGGACCCGCCGGCGACGATTCCCCGGCTGGTCGAGGCCCTCAACCATGAGGATTCAGAAGTCCGCTCGCTGGCGGCATCCGCTCTGGGGCGGGTGGGGGCAGCGGATCCGCAGAC
>JAPUIP010000155.1 GCA_027296925.1 Candidatus Poribacteria bacterium
GACGGATGGTTGTGTGTTTCGACTTTGAAGACGATGTTATACCGCTCATCAAATTCGATGATGCCGGCATTGTCGGAAAAGACGGAGACGCACCAGTTCTTGTCGATTTCTTGCGTTGCCCGCTGAATGAAGGTCTTGAACAGCCCATCAATGACTTCCGTTTCGCGACCTTGTTCCGCATACTCGATCACGCTCTTAAAGGTTTTGTGGACGCAGTGCTCGGACCACGTCTGTGCCAATGTTTCAAGCTCGACATCGGTAGGTTCTCGTCTCAGTTCGGTGAAATAGGATTGGATCGCCTGCATTTCGGCGAGACTCAGCGAGAGTAATCCCTCGCGGCTGATGCGTATGAGTTCGGCGTCGTCGGCACCTAAGATGGGAATCTGTTTGATGTTCATTGGTGACCTCAATGAGCACGATTGAAAAGCGTAAGAATAAAAAAGCCCCGATGGTCGGGGCGAAAGGGATAGGTCATTTAGCCTCATAACAGCTTGGTGAGACTAAGAGCTCAATGGATAATCCCTTTTTCTGTTAAGACATTAATATAGTCCTCATATCGGAAGGGACATTGAATTGCGCTCCTAAGCTGTTCTTGATTTAACTTCAATTGTGTACGAAATCTGTCTGCAACTCTCCCCGGCAGTTCCCCTCTACCTCTGGAAATGCGTGTTTTGAATAAGAGTTTGCCCTGGTAGAAAAACCCCATAATTGCGTGATGTTTCCGGCCCAAAGGTTGAAAACGAAGCTTGTTTAAGACTGCTTCTGCTTCTCTTAATTTGATATTCATTGAACTTCGATAATCATCTGCTTCAGGAAAACGTACTCTTGGGTTGGAAGATCACCTAGACGATTTTCGTTTTCCTTCAATCCTTCATAATACTCGACAATCGCAGCGCACAGATCCGAAATTGCCTCCTGTATATCCGTGCCGGTCCCATATAGGTCAATATCATCGTAAGCTGCAATGACAATATCGCCCTCTCTTTCAATCACAACTGGAATTGGCTGACGGAGTTGATAGGAGGGATGTCGGAGGTTTTGAATCCAACGAGTTTCGGGAATTTTGCTCAATGCTGAGCGAATTGTGCTTTCAACGATCTGATGAATAATTCCTACGAAAAGAGTCTGATCAAAAGAACCGCTTAACGGTGTTGAATCCTCATCTCGGTAATCATTTATGGGAATGACCTTAGATTTTGGTTCCCTGATTGAGTCAAGTGAAAGCTCGGTTTTCTTTCTAATATCTACGGAAGACTCTGGAGGGACCTCCCAAAGATCACCAGTGGTTGTTTCAGATCCAGTTTCTTTGGATAAGTTTGCAATATAGTTTTGGCTCATGCTTAATCTCCCAGATATTTGTTAAGCAAATCGATGAGATCTGTTTGAATATATTGATCAGCAAATCCAAAAATCTCTTTGAAAGTTTCAGGTATTTCTAACGGTGAGTCCATGTTAATGTTATTGATGTCACAGCGAACTTTTACTCCTGGTTCCAACTCAATTTCTCCCTCTCCGACTTCAATAACCAGGCTTCTTTCTGGTATTGGTATAAAATGGATATTTATATTTCGCCCATCCCGCCGAAATAAGAGCTGCAGGTTATTAATTTGGACAGCTTCCTCAATGACTAAAAGGCGAGTCAGGAAATCTTTGGGTGCTTCCTGGGGCAGTCTAAAATCGAATATTTTACCAATCCTCCGTACATCATCAAGAGCAAAAAGCGAGCTAAAGCAATCAAAAATCTTCTCCACTTCGTCTAAAAAAGTATCAGGATTAACAGCCCCAAACACGATGTAATTCAAACGATTTAACGCAACAACACACCCCTTTGCTTTAAGGGGATTCTCCAAAATAAATCGCTGAGGAAGCTGTTGAAAATTATGGCGAGTAAAAAAGTTAGGAAAAATCTCATTGATTTTGTCACGAAATGCCTCAGCGCGCGACGGATTCAGATAGCACTCTTGACCGAAACTAATACCCGTCTCAACTCGCAAAGGTTTCAAATCCTCAAATGTCATCATTTTCTCCCAATTACCGGCAGGTTTCCGCCATAATTATCGGTAAATCTCCATAGAGTAGTATACCAAAAAAGAGGCTTGAGATCAATCCCAAAACTCACAAAGAGGTTCCAATTGATAGCGTTTGGGAAATCTCATCTATAACTCCCGATCCAACGCCCGGTGCCCGATGTCTCGCCGGAAATGGGCTTTGTCAAAGTGGATCTCCGCAACCCCGCGATATGCCTGTTCAATTGCGGATCGGATGTCACCGGCAAGCGCAGTGACGCCCAATATCCGTCCGCCGTCCGTGAGGATGTCGCCATTTTGCACCTTCGTTGCTGCATGAAACACCACCACGCTTTCCAGCGCGTTGGCTCGTTCGAGCCCGGTGATCGGCTTTCCTGTCTCGTAACTGTCCGGATATCCGCCCGAAGCCATCACGACGCAGACCGCAGGTTCGGGTTTCCAATCACACACCACCTCATCAAGCGTTCCATCAATGCAGGCTTCCAACAGGGGTACAAGATCGCTTGCCATGCGTGGCAGCAATACCTGTGTCTCCGGATCGCCAAAGCGGCAATTGAATTCCACGACTTTCGGGCCCGTCTCGGTGATCATCAGGCCGACATACAGTACGCCCTGAAAGGGCCGCCCTTCTGCCTGCATGCCTCGAACCGCCGGATAGACAATGGTATCCATCACCTGCTCGTGTAATTCGGGTGTGATGACCGGTGCGGGTGAATACGCGCCCATACCGCCGGTGTTTTTCCCTCGATCGCCATCCAGCGCCGGCTTGTGGTCTTGTGAACTGACAAACGGGAGGCAGTGCGTACCGTCCGTCAAAACGGTGAAGGAAGCTTCTTCGCCAACTAACAATTCTTCGATCACCACCTTATCCCCTGCACCGCCGAAAGCGCGATCTACCATGATATGCTGGACCGCTTGGATTGCTTCATCGAGCGTCCGACCAGGAATTGCGCCTTTGCCTGCGGCGAGCCCATCTGCCTTGACAAATACCGGTCTATCAATTTCTTTGAGGTAAGCGATTGCTGAATCTGGTTCATCGAATGTGCGGTGCACGGCTGTTGGGATGCCGTTTTTAACCATCAACCGCTTTGCGAAATCCTTGCTCGCTTCGAGAATTGCCGCCTTCCGATCCGGTCCAAAAGCTCTCAGCCCTCGCTCACGTAAAATGTCAATCAGACCATTTGCCAGCGGATCTTCCGGACCAACGATGGTCAAATCAATCTTTTCGGCTTCAGCAAAATCGGCGAGTTCTGCGAAATTATCTTCCAGCGAAATCGATCGACATTCGGCAATTTCCGAGGTTCCGAGATTGCCCGGCACCCAATATATCTTTTCGACAAGCGGGCTCTGGGCGATCTTCCACACAATGGTATGCTCCCTCCCGCCCCGACCAACAACTAAAATCTTCATTGTGCTTAACCTTCTTTTCGAGAGGCAATGCTTCGCCTCTACTCAATCTAAACCCAAAAACCGTAAGTTGGAATCCCAACGATAATCCCAATAATCGTCCACAGACTCCCAACGGTAAACTCACCTAAAATCAACCCCAAGAAAAAAGGAGCGGCGCTTCGGTGTAGCCGAATTCCACCAAATCGTAAAAGCGTCCATTTGATGAGCCAACTCATAAACAGACAACTCCATGTGACCCGCATCCCCCAGCTCGTCGAGATCGCAAAACCCGCCGGGTGAAACGGCCACCACACGAACCGCATCCGAAAGAACATCAGCACGCTTGTGAGCAAGAACCCCAATCCCATAAACCCTGTCTCTGCAGCTAATGTATCTGTCGGCGAACTGAGCCAGCGATCCAGTCGTCGATACGGTTCAATCCCAAAGGCACTCAAGGAGGGGCGATAGGCGCGCGTTTCCATCCCAAGTCGATACCCGCGATCGACCAATGCCCAAAATCCTGCCAACGACCCCAAAAGGGCCGCCAACATCAGTGCAAAGGCGATGCGACGTGGATTCATCTGCGTTCGCTCAGCAATTTTGAAGCCTTCCAGTTGGTGCGGCATCGGGTGGCTGCGGTAAGCGCGGTTGATGAACCAGAACATCGAGAACATCACCAAGTTCCCTTTCCCCAACCTTCGGGTGCCAAACGCTCGCGTGAGGATCTCGTCTGGCCCGGAATAGTGAAGGTCATGAACGGGCGTTCCGAGTTCCGCACGCATACGGGTAATCGCGATCGAAATGGCGTAGTAGAGCGCAAAAAATGCGGACGCCATTCTGATCGATGCGCCGCCGTAATAGCAGAAGAGGACCAGAAACGCCATGACACCAATCAGCCCGAACACTGCTGTGCGATAGCGCATCGGTTCGCCGGTGTCGTCGAGCTCGGTTGCTCCACTGAACGCCTTTCTCGTGACCTGGATCAGGTGGTGGCGGCTCGCCCACAATGCGATGACGCACAGTGCAATGTAGCCTCCCGACGCCTGTTCACCCATGTACGGAAAGCGGGGCAAACTCTGCAGCCCCATCGCAGCACCGCCGACACGCATCAGCCGCCAAAACCAGAAGAAGAACCAACAGGAAAAAGAGAGATCGAGTGGGATGAAAAAGCCGAGCCCGATTGCAAAGGGGTAGAGCGAAATCGGTATGTTGCCCATGGCATCCCACGGCTTCTCCGTGAAGATGCGAAACGATCTGATGCGTGTCCGCAGTTCCGGAACGATTGGGAAGATGAAATGAAACCCGTTCAGGATTGCAAGCCCGCCTGCAATGCCAAATCCGAGCCACATGATCTTGTTCCGAAAAAATCCGCCATGGCCCGTCGCCGTCATTTGGAGTGGCAGTTGAATAATCGGATAGCTGAGTTTTTCCTGTTCAATCCAGCGCTTACGAATAAGCACGTTGATACAGAGCATCCCGAAAATCAGTACACATAAGAATGTCGTCCACCACAGCACCGGCGACATCCAACCGAGCAACTGATTCCGAACATATAAACTCGACTCGCCCTCATAATATCCTTGCAAGACTGCACTATCGCTCACGGTGAGCCAGCGGGGAAGGTCGGACAAAAAAAGCTCATGCCATTCATTTTCCGGCGTCGCAAAGCGAAAAGCGTGTCCCAGCATAGGGACGAGGATTTCGAGCATGTCGTGCCCGGTGATGCCGGAAGCAATGGAAAGCATCAGGTAGACGATCACCAACTCGCCCTGATTCAGAGCGACCGCCGGGCAGAAGCGTATAAGAACTCGGTTGGCGCCAATCAGCAGAAAAAGGCTGAAGATTACGTTAAAGAAGAGGGAGATTGTGACAGGGTGCCCGGAGTAGCGGATGACCTCCATCTCGATGACCCAATAACAGTTAATCGGGATGAGGATGGCCGCAACACTGACAGACTTGAAGGTGACGCTCTGGGTGAGTTGCCGCTTCATTTATGTCAAAATATGGACGGTCCAATAAACTGAACCAAAATAAAAAAAGCACCGAGCCGCATGATTCACTCGGTGCTTTGCTCGTTATACCAACGCTAGGCATCTAGTACTCGTCGTAGCCGCCACCTCGGCCGCCTCTATCTCGGCCCCTTCCTCCGCCTCGATTTCGCTGAGGGCGAGGACGCGCCTCATTGACTCTCAGTGTGCGGCCCATCAACTCCTGCCCATCTAACTTAGAAATTGCTTCTTGAGCTTCCCCTGATTCAGGCATTTCGACAAACCCGAATCCTCTGGATCTCCCACTGAAGTTGTCTCGGATGATTTGAACGGAGTCAACCTGTCCGAAGCTTTCAAAGGCCCCTCGCAAGTCCTCATCCATGGCATCAAACGATAAATTACCAACGTAGATATTCATCTGAATTTCCTCTTCTCTTTATCGTGAAAAAAGCAAAAATATCTTGGCCCGGAAGATCGGAGACTTCAGACTTCAGAAGTCTCTGCCTGTGATTTTACGCGAAAATTCAAGCACAAACTTCTAAATCCTGAAAAGATGCCCCTATCAACCTGTTGCCCCAATCCCTAAAAATAATCTGATGTTTCTATATGCTCTCAAGCAAGGCAAGGACCGATTCCAGTGAACGCCATGAGATGAATACCCGTCAGCCCATAAAATCATCATAAGTTGATTTTTGCGCGTCAGATCTAAAAAGTGATGTCATCGGATTATACCCCAGTGCTCACCTTCACTCTAATTCTGGCCAGGCTACCAACAATCATGCACCCCCAGAGATAAAGCGTTTACGCAATCTCAAGAAGTTGGATCTGAAAAATGAGGTCTTTTCCCGCCAAAAGATGATTGGCATCGAATGTAAGCGCCGATTCGGAGACATCGTCTGACATCTTCGATTCCCCTTCCGCAATCACCGCTACAGACAAAAACAGGACTTTTTGCGTTCCTTATTTTATGTCAGGTTTCAATTCAGAAACAGTTAAGAGTATATCATGCTTTGCGCATTTCGTCAATTTTGAATTTGCCGATTTCTCGATTTCTGTTGACGTGGGGAAGATTTTCGCTTTTTCTTCTCTTCCTTCCTATGTTATAATGGAAAACGAAGTGGCAGCAAGGCTCTATGCGGTAGAATAGCGGCTTATCCCACCCTGTCACGTGAAAACAAATTGAATCATCAGCTATAGTTGAGCACTTTTCCAAAAATTGTCTAAATCAGCCAAGAGGATTTTCATGCCAACATTTACTGTCGATCAGCTTGCGGCAATCGGTACACAGATCTTTGAAGCGGCTGGCGCACCCGCCGAGGAAGCCCAAACAGTTGCCCGGCTGCTATCCAATTCCAACAATGTCGGGCACGATTCGCACGGGGTCATCCGCATTCCGCAATATCTACAATTTATCGAGAACGGAGATTTGACCCCCGGCGCCCCGATCGAGCTCGTCCGTGAAACCCCGGCAACAGCGGTTGTCAACGGGAACTGGGGGTTTGGCCAGGTGATCACGTCCAAAGCGATGGAGATTGCGATTGAGAAAGCCAAAGCGACGGGCGTGAGTTCTGTTGTGGTGCAATGCGCCAATCACATTGGGCGTTTGGGGGACTATGCGCAGATGGCGACGTCACACGACATGATTGCGATGGTGATGGCGAACAATCACGGCGCCGGTCGCAATGTCGCGCCGTGGGGCGGACGGGAGCGGCGGCTATCGACCAGTCCGATCTGTGTGGCGATACCAACGGGAACAAGCAAACCAATTGTGATGGATATTACCGGCAGTGTTGTTGCGGAGGGCAAGGTTCGCGTCATGCGGAATCGTGGGCTTCCGGTGCCAGAGGGTTGGATCCTCGACGCAGAAGGAAATCCGAGCACCGATCCGAACGATTTTTACGGACCGCCACAGGGCGCCATCCTGCCATTCGGCGGCATGGTTGGGCATAAAGGGTTTGCGCTGAGCATGATCATTGAGATGATGTCTGGCGGATTGAGTGGAGCGGGGTGCAGCCAGCCGGACGCAACACGAGTCGGGAACGCTATTTCGATTACCGTATACCACATTCTCCACTTCGCCCCGCTCGAGCAGTTCTATCAGCAGATTAATGATTTCGTGCGTTACGTTAGATCCTCGGAATTGGCGCCGGGATTTGATGAGATTGTTGTGCCGGGTGAGCCTGAATCGAGAGTCGAAGCACAACGCCGTGCGGAGGGTATCTTTGTAGAAGACGAGACATGGCGACAGATCCACGCCGCAGCGGAGAAACTCGGTGTGCGGTTAGAGGAATAGGTAAATATGCCGTCCCCATTCTTGGATCAGATCATCGTCGGAGATTGCCTCGACGTGCTTCGCGAGATTCCCGATGGCAGTGTCGATGCCTGTTTTGCAGACCCGCCATTCAACCTGAAGAAAAAGTACGCCTCTTATCACGACAAGAAAGCGCTTGAGGAGTACCTTTCGTGGTGTGAAAAATGGCTGTCTGAGTTGGTTCGGGTGACGAAACCGGAGGGCTCAATCTTTGTCCATAACATTCCCAAATGGCTGACCTATTTTGCTGGCTATCTCAATCAGATTGCCGTTTTCCGTCACTGGATCAGTTGGGACTCGATGAGCGCGCCGCTGGGAAAAACGCTGCTTCCGGCGCACTACGGCATTCTCTACTACACAAAGCAGGCGAAGGGATTTAAATTTTACGAGGTGCGTATCCCACACAAAAAATGCCGGCTCTGCGGTGGATATATCAAGGACTACGGCGGCAAAAAGTCACGAATGCATCCCTTCGGTACACTGGCAAGCGACGTTTGGACGGACATCCATCGCATTCGTCACAACAGGCGCCGGGATAAACACCCTTGCCAACTGCCCATCCATCTCCTTGAAAGAATCGTGCTGATGAGTAGCGAGCCGGGAGATGTCATTCTGGACCCCTTCGTCGGTACGGGGACGACAGCCATCGCCGCGAAACGGCTTGGGCGTCATTTCATCGGCATAGACATTGACGGAGAGTACGGACAGATCGCGAGGGAAAAGGTTGTGCGGGAGGAGGCTTCCATGTATGGCGGCAGGTACGTCTCGATCTTCCTCAATCAGATTGTGTCAATTCAGGAGGTTGATTGCACATCGCTGTCTTCACAGAACGTCGCGAATCTCAGCAACGCAGTCAGAACGAAGCCATGCGCGTGTGAAATCAAGTGAAGAAATCTCGTCAATCCCAATACGGCTCACCTGCCATCAGGTTTTCGCGTAACACCTCTGGAATCAAGGTGAACCCCAGCCCTGGATTATCTGGCACCACTAATTTCCCATCAACGACCTGGACCTTTTCCTCCGCCATCTCATCAATCAGGGGATTCTGACTAATACGTGTCTCCGTCACAACGAAGTTGCGGACGGATGCACCGAAGTGCGCGGTTGCCATATTCTGGACAAGGCTACCAACATTATGCGTCGCAACGGGGATGTAAAATAGCTCAGCGAGGTCAGCGATTTTTCGACACCCCGTCAGTCCGCCTGCGAAAACAAGGTCTGGGTGGATGAGGTCCAGCGCCTGGTTCATCAGAAACGGCAGGAACTCGCGTGGCAACTCCAGTTTCTCCCCGGTGATGATTCGCACGGGAGACGCCTGTTTCAGCGCCTTCCAACTGTCCGAATACCACACCGGCAGTGCATCCTCTAGCCAAAGCGGTTTACTGGATGCGACGGCTTGCGCCAGTCCCGTCGCAGTCGGCAGATCCCATTCATTGTGGCAATGCACGATGAAATCCGTCTCGAATCCCAACGCCTCGCGGCAATTCTCATACCCACGCTGAATCACATCCATTTCGGTCGCGGTCAGCGTTTGGGACATCTGTCCGGTGGCATATCGTCCCTCCGGAAGCCCATTGCCCATCAGACGTTCAAACCCAAACTTCAAGGTCTTCCAGCCTTGCGGGGCTTCCTTCATGCGTTGTGCCCAGTCCCGACACGAAGCCGCGTCGAACCAGTCGTCTGGACCGGGGGTATTGATGTAGAGCGGAATCTCGTCTCTAAACCGTCCCGACAGCAGCGTTGACACAGGACGATTCAAGATCTTGCCGGCGAGATCCCAGAGGGCGATGTCCACACCGCTGACGGTCGGGATGTTCGCTCTGTAGGTATGCTGCTGATTCACCATGCGTGTGTAGAGCTTGTCGATCTCCAGCGCATCCTGACCGATAAGCAGATGCTCCAGGTGACTCAGGTGGGCTCTCGCCATCGGACCGGACGCGCCGGCTTCACCAATCCCGTCAATTCCTGCGTCCGTTTCAACTTTCACGAGTGATTGCCCCGCCTGATTCTGTAACTGCATGGCTTTTACGCCCGTAATCCGAACGCGATTTTTCTCAGAGTCTGAAAGTACCTCTAAGGTTGTCATGGGTCTCCTTGTCTAAAGTTTAGCGAAGGAAAGCAAGGAGGCAGAGATGCAGTGATTCGCCTACATCCCGTACCTCCCTGCACTCGCGCAGCCTTATTGCGGCGGCGGACCTTCAATCAGTTTACACGGCTCCACAAAGTTATTGACGGGTGGAAGATTTTGGAGATAGTTCACAATGTCATCCATATCTCTATCCGTCAAGCCCCTCTTCTGCGGCATTGGTGGACAAAGTGGTATGCCTTCATTGTTAACTCCCTCTCGTATAGCCTTGATAATCTCCTCCCGTGTCCAGTTCAAGGATGTGCGGCGCAAAGTTGCATTATATTTCATTCCGCACGGGCTGTCAATATTTTTCTAAACGACCGACAATTCCGCGCAAATCTCCGAAACCATCGCTGCGTTTTCGCCGAGTTGGTCGCCGAACTTCTGGTACATACCAATCAGGATGGCGTCGGTGGGTTTGATGTGCTTCAAAGCAAAGGTGAACTCTTCTCGGATCTGCGCACTGGACGCAATCGCCCGACCGGCGGCGAGGACTTTGAAGGCGATACACGGTTTATCGGTCTGTTGAATCTGTTCCAACATTTTGGGACGATGCTCACGGAGGTAGATCTCCCCCAAAGGGGGATGACCAAATTTCTGCTCGAATTCCTCTCTGCCGGCACGAAGGTTGTACAATGCAGTCATATAGTAATCGATATCCCAGTCTTCGTCCTCCGCGATGCTGATGAGCTTGGGTTCGTGTGCCGACAATCCGACCAGCACGCCGGAATCCCGAATACGCTTCAGAATATCTTTGAGCAGATCGAGTCTGTTTTCCCGCAGGCAACGATCGGCAATCCCCCCGCCGTGCGGTGCGATCCCAATCGGGTTATGGCGCACAGCTTCCTCAACACGGTGCGGTTCATCATACCACTGCGACGTACTCAGACACAACCACTGGATGGTGCCGCCCTCCTCCCGATACCGGCGCAAATCGGAGAGCGAACGCTCAGTAAGCGTGTTCTGCCATGTATTGACCCCGACCGCTTCTGCACGCTTCAGCGTCGCCATCACCTGATCGGGAGCGTGGACCTCGCGCTGGTGATGAGAAAGCAGTTGATTGAAATGGGAGTAACCGTAGATTGGATTATCGCCGATAATGAGCCGGCTGATCTGATACGGACCGAGTGAAACCGTTGGCAATGGGGGAACAGCTTGCATCGTTTATACCTCCTTGGGCTACAGATTCCGTTCTGGGGTTCAACAGGCGCCGATTGAGTTGCCATCGACCTTCAATCGGGTGTAAACGGCGCCCATCGACATCAAGCACTATCTTGATACATCGCTTCGTGTCGACTCGACCAACGCGCTTCGAAAAGCGGAATGCCCCTTGCCGGTCAAGTCAATTTTGTATTTGAATTAAAAATGCAGGTGTGCTATACTAAGCAAATCGATGGCGTGACATCCACAATGTTAGATTTCCTTGTTGGCCTGAATTCCATAAAGAAACTTACACGGGAAAGGTACCATTCAAATCTAACGTTGTCAGGTCACACAAAATATAGATTTCATAAAACTCCCATCATCAGTGATGGGCAAACAAGGAGCGAACATTTGTTATGAAGACGTTGAAAGCATGTTTGTCGATAAACATTGCAGGATTTTTTTTAGCTATCCTGCTGGTGAGCGGCTGCGCCCCGGGGGGGGTATTAAAAAACCTGGCACCCATCCAACCGCTTGAAAATTTACCACCGGAAGTGGTGCTGGATGAAAGTAATCCGAAGCAGTTTAAAATTCCGCCCAGGGGGCCAATCCTTTCTATCACACAGGAAGACGTCACTGTCGCAATCAGCTACTGGCGCCGTGCGGATCTGGATCGAAAATACAATCGTGGAAATACAGCCTCGCCTTTCTTTGAAACGGAAGCGCTACATCAGGGCGAAAAAACAGATGTGTTCTATATAAAAATCACGAATAATAACCCCCAACCGATTGTCTATCGGGTGAAGGGCACCAGGGATATCCCCGCTGAAATTATTGATCAGGGAGATAATCGCTACGGGGCGCTCAATTATGAAGATTTGAAACACCGCCTGACGTTCATGAGCCGTATCGGGGGGCTCTATGTCAAGAACGGACTCGCAGTTGCAAGGCAAATCTTGATAGAAAAGCAGATTGGAGATCCAGAAAAAGGAATAGCGACGGGAGCGAGCATTGAGGGTTTTATCCCATTTCAACAGACGAAGCACAACACCGAGACCTTAGAGGTTATCATTCCGCTTGAGATTAAGCCGCCGCCAGGCACCGCAGCGCGTTACAAAAGGCTGCGGTTCAAGTTTCCTTTCACACACAGTAAAGGCGTTCGGCTGGCGCAACCTGCTCCCATCAGATACTAAAAGAGCGGCGAAGTGTGATACGTTATGCGTGGGCATCGAAAAATCTTGCGCATGGCGTATCACGCGCCATCTATAATCTTGCACTGGGGTAGCGAGTTCAAGAACTGCTTGCCGTAGAACTTCGTTTTAATGCGCGCATCCAGGATGACCGCAATGCCCCTGTCGGTCTTCGTTCGGATCAGCCGCCCAAATCCTTGCTTGAACCGAATAATCGCTTCCGGCAGGCTGAAGTCCATAAACGGATTCCCACCTGAATCTTCGATCTGTTTCACCCGCGCCTCGATAACCGGGTGCGTCGGCACTTCAAACGGCAACCGGGTAATAATCACGTTGCTGAGTGATTCCCCCTGCACATCAACGCCCTCCCAAAAACTGGAAGTTCCAAATAAAACCGAGTTCGTGTCTTGCCTGAACTCAGCTAACATTGCACTTCGTGAAAGCCCATCCCCTTGTTTGAACGAGGCGATTCCAAGCTGCTCAAGGTAAGGCTGTACAGCCTCATAAACCTCGTCCATCATTCGGTAGCTTGTAAACAGAACGAACGCCTTGCCATGCGTCATCTTGAGATAATTTTTGATCTGGGTGATGGCGGATTGGGTAAACGCAATGCTATTATTGGGCTCTGGCATTTGCGCGGGAATATGAATCTCGACCTGCTCCAGATAGTTAAACGGCGAGCCAGCGATCAGTTCGCGGCAATCCGTCAAACCGACCCGCTGCTTGAAATAGTTAAAATTCCGATTTGTCGCCAGTGTTGCGCTGGTCATGATCACGCTGTCCACTTTTTCAAACAGGTGATCTTTCAGTTCTTGACTCACGTTGACGGGGGTTGCATTCAGGACGATGCGGGTCGATCTCCGGCGGGTCGAAATCTCAGCCCAGTAGACGTAATCAGGTTTGGTATGACTGAGCATCATGTCCAGATCGTTTCGGAGTTGGCGACAGCGACGCAGATGTGCATCGATCTCCTGCAGGTCATCATCCGTTTTCGCGGCATCTTTCATATTTTTTAGCCGGCTCTGGAGATTGCCTAAAGGGATATCCAACACATTATCCACAAAATCCGCTGAATCAACGCGCTGTGTGATACCATGTCCCCAATCCTTTGCCCCCATCTCCTCTAACCGACTCAGAATTGAAGCAAACAGAAGGTTCGCGTAATAGCGAGCGTCTTCAACGAGTCGAATTGAATGCTCTGCCTGAAAGCGGATAAAGAGTCCGCCTTTTCCCTGTGGGTTACAGAGGGAATCCAAGAACCATTTGACCCGCGCGTTGCTGAATTCAACACTGGCGTGTTCAGTTGCGATCCCTTCGAGATGGTGGGCTTCATCAAGGATGAGGTGTTTATATTCTGGCAATATCGCTGCGTAAGGATTGGTTTTCCGGAGGGCCCAATCCGTAAAAAGCAGATGATGATTTACAATAATCAGATCCGCCTCATTCATCTGGGCACGCGCTTTGAAGTAGAAGCATGAGTGGTATGTTGGGCATTTGTGTCGCAAGCAGTTATCCGTATCTGACGCCACCTTACTCCAAATCTCAGGCATCGGCTGCGGCTCGATATCTGCCTTACTTCCGTCTTGCGTAACGTTGACCCACTCCACAATGCGAGCGAGTTCTTGCACCTCCGCCCTTGTCTCGAACAGCCCTCGGTCATAAGTAAACAAGCTGTTCAGCCGTCGCCGCGAAAGATAGTTGCCGCGTCCTTTGGCGAGAACCGCGGTAAACGGCTTTGGGAGCACCGTCTGAAGAAACGGGATATCCTTGTGAATCAGTTGTTCTTGTAGACTGATTGTATGGGTCGAAATCACAACCGGTTGCTGCGTCTCAAGAGCGAGCTCGATTGCGGGCAACAGATAAGCGAAACTTTTACCGACGCCCGTGCCCGCTTCAACAATCAGGTGTTCGTCAGACTGCAGGGCATCTGCGACCGCTTCGGCCATCTGAAGCTGTTGTGGTCGAAATTCATAACCGCTGAGATGTCTCGCAATCAATCCTCCGGAACCGAACACTTTCTGTAGATTCGATAAATGTGCGTTCATAATATCCTTCCGTGAAAGTGGAAGCGCCTTCCCGCGCGCAGTGCGTAAAAACTTCCGGCTCACTCGTCGCTTTGTCGATTCACCCGTTCACTTCTGCTTCAGCTTGACGATAACAGTTTCAGTGTCCTCTCCGGTGTAGCTATTCTTAATCTCGAAGGAGATCTTTGATTCGCGCAGTGCTCTTTCTAATGCCTTTTCATACTCGATGGAATTCCGGACCGGCTGACCGTTGATTGCCGTGATCAACGTCCCGCGGGCGACGCCTTCTGCAGGAGCTGGAGCGCCGAGCCGCACTT
Source organism: Candidatus Poribacteria bacterium (assembly GCA_027296925.1). Classification (GTDB taxonomy): domain Bacteria; phylum Poribacteria; class WGA-4E; order WGA-4E; family PCPOR2b; genus JAPUIP01. The sequence continues at coordinate 14,518 of JAPUIP010000155.1, forward strand.
CTTCAACGATGACGCCCTGATCTTCCGGACTCAAGTAAGCGTAATGTTCAAAATCGTGCTCGCCCAACTCGCGGACAGCGATGCCGAGCGTCCGCCAAGATTCTGAATCTCGTTCGATTTGAATCCCCATCAGCGCAGGCGACATTTTGCCAAGGGTGACCCCGATCTCCTTTTGCTTTCCGAGACGCAGAACGGTGAGCTTGACCTTTTCGCCAACCGGCGCATCTGCAATCAGGAATCTGAATTTGCGGATGTCCTCAACCTTCTGCCCATTATATTCAATGATAACATCACCCACCTGTATCCCGTCGCGCTTTGCAGGAGACGGATCTGGGAATGCTATCACACGAATGCCTTGCGGATGTTCTCTCATCGAAATTCCTAACCACCCCCGTATGACTTGCCCATTCGCAATCAGTTGGTCACTAATCCGCTTGACGAGATTGATGGGAATGGCGAAGCCGGCGCCGGCTCTGACAGCCTCTGTCGCTGGCGTGTCGTCCGGCCGCCGAATCATTGAATTGATGCCGATCACTTCACCGCGAATGTTCAGCAAGGGCCCGCCGCTATTTCCCTTATTAATCCAAGCGTCCGTTTGGATAAAATCCTGATAGCGAATCAAGCCAAACTCCGGCAAAAAAGAACGTCCCGTACCACTGACAATCCCGGTTGTCACCGTGTAATCCAGTTGAAAGGGGTTGCCGATCGCGATAGCAAACTGCCCGGCCTTCACTTGAGCTGAATCGCCCAGCGGGAGAGGCGTCAGGTTGTCCGCATCGACTTTCAATACCGCGATGTCTGTACTTGGATCATTTCCAATCATCTGAACATCTCTGAACTCCCGGCCATCGAACAAGACCACCTTGATCTGTTTTGCGCCGTTCACAACATGGTCATTGGTTAAAATATAGCCATCTTTCCGGAAAATGAAGCCCGTGCCATCCAGCCGATCAAACTTTCGTTCACGGCTCCAGGGATGAACACCTTTCCTTGCGACGTTGAGTGCGGTGATAGTGACGACGCCGGGCTTGCTTTTCGCTACAATGCTAACGAAAGCATTCTCAATCGATTCCAACAACTGGATATCAGATGGCTGATGTGCGGAATCCCCGATGGTATTGGCGGAATTGAGCGAGGCATTGCTACAGGTGAAAACGGGAAAAAATAAGGCGAGGAGTATCAAAAGATTGAATTGATAAGCTTTCTTCATGAGTATGGTTTCTCCCATAAGGCTGTGACATGGCGGTTATGTTGGATGGTGGCATACGATGCGCAATTGCAGTATTATACTTATAGCGATTTTGATGTGTCAAGCGATTATGAAATTCAGTGACCGGTGTCGATGTCGGATCTTTATGAAAATACTTGACGAAGAGGGCGTTTTCGCCTACAATCTAATACCTCAACATGGAGGATGGTATGCGCATTTCAAATCTTTTTTCATTGGATGGGAAGACCGCACTTGTCACCGGCCCAAGCCGAGGCATCGGCAGAGGCATCGCGATCGGGCTTGCCCGCGCCGGGGCAAATCTCGCGCTTGTTGCGAGGTCGGAATCGAAGCTCATCGAAGTGCAACGGGAAATTCAATCAATCGGGCAGCAAGCTGAAGTCTTTACGTATGACCTCAGCCAAACCGATGGTATCGCCGATTTGGTTGCAGACGTGTCGAAGTCCTTTGGACAGATTGACATTCTCGTCAACAATGCCGGAACCACTCACCGCGATGATGCGGTTGATTTTCCGGAGGCACGCTGGGATGCCGTCATCGAAGTTAACCTGAAATCGGTGTGGCTGCTGTCCCAAGAAGTTGGACGAGGCATGGTTGAACGGGGAAGCGGCAAAATTATTAACATCGCATCGTTATTGAGTTTTTCAGGGGGCATCCGCGCATCTGCGTATGCGGCGAGCAAAGGTGGAGTGGCGCAACTCACGAAAGCCCTTGCCAATGAGTGGGCGTCGAAAGGCGTCAATGTGAACGCGATTGCGCCGGGGTATATCGAAACGGATATGTCAGAGGCGCTACTAGCTGACCCAGTACGAGCCCCACAATTGATGGATCGCCTCCCCGCCGGCCGATTCGGTACGCCGGATGATCTGATGGGAGCGGCGATTTTTCTTGCGTCTGAGGCGGCTTCATATATCCACGGGCACATTTTGACTGTTGACGGGGGTTGGATGGCGCGTTGAAAGGCGACAATCTGAGTGATATATTTCACAACCCTGCAACCAATTGTTCGTCAAAAACTGAAAGCTAATCACAGATTCAATAACCATTCAGACAGGAGAAAATCATGTCAGAAGATAGAAGAGAAATAATTATCGAAGGACTTACAACCGCATATTGGTTGGAGATTGAAACGGTGCTGAACTTTCTTGCCATTTCCGTTGATCTCGACGGTGTACGCGCTGAAGAGATTAAGAAATCGCTCGCAGCAGACGTCCAGGAAGAACTGACGCACGCCCAAAGTCTCGCCAATCGAATCAAAGAAATCGGTGGTCGGGTTCCCGGCACGATGCAATTCAGCCCGGAGCAAACATGGCTCCAACCCCCTGAAGACAGCACCGATGTTGTTTCTGCGATCCGTGGCGTGATTAAAACGGAAAACCTTGCAATTGAACAGTACAATAAAATCATCCGTCTCTGTGAGGGGCTCGACTATGTCACCCAAGACCTCTGCATCCGCTTATTGGCAGATGAAGAGACGCATCGAAGGGAATTTGTCGGCTTCCTTAAGGAATATGAAAAGGATTGAACATAAAGCGCACAAGACAATGACAAGGAGAACCGAGAGATGGCGAATTTAGCAATTAGCGATGGAACCCCCGTTCGAACCAAACCCTTTCCGTCCTGGCCGACCTATGACGATCGGGATGTCAAAGCCTTTGAAGAGGTCTACCGTAGCGGGCAGTGGGGCGCTGGGAGTTCAAAGGTAGCTGAGTTTGAGAGTCGTTTCGCAGAATTTCAGGGCGCAAAGTACGGTGTCTGTGTGAATAGCGGGACGGCAGCTTTATATGTTGCGCTGAAAGCTGCGAGCGTTGGGCTGGGCGATGAAGTCATTACAACGCCATATACTTTTCAAGCGACAGTCGTGGCAATTTTGATGGCGAATGGAACGCCGGTTTTTGTCGATACGTTGCCCGATGGTTTTAACATCGATCCAGCAAAGATCGAGACGGCAATCACACCGAAGACGAAAGCCATTCTGCCGGTTCACATCGCGGGCTATCCGGCCGATATGGACGCGATTGTGGCGCTTGCCGAACGACACAATCTGATAGTGATTGAAGACTGTGCACAGGCACACGGGGCAGAGTGGCATGGCAGAGGCGTCGGCAGTTGGGGGCATCTCGGCTGTTTTAGCTTTCAGGCATCTAAAAACCTCTGCGCTGGGGAAGGTGGTATCATCCTCACCAACGATCGAAAACTGTATGAACGCACCTGGTCGATTCATAACTGTGGACGTACAACTTCTGATTCGGAGTTTGATGCAGAATCGTTAGGTGGGAATTTTCGGATGACCGCGTGGCAAGCGGGATTGCTAATCTCACGCCTCGCTCGGCTTGAAGAAGAGATCGAGCTTCGCAATCGCAACATGCGACTTTTGGACCAGGGGTTGGGAGAGATTCCCGGCATCAAGGTGGTGCCGCTCGACTCGCGTGCGACTCGCTGTGGATGTCACGGCTACAAAGCGATTTTCGATCCGGAAGAATTTGAAGGTATCTCCCGCGAAGATTTTCTCAAAGCCATGCGAGCCGAAGGCATTCCGATAGGGCATTGGTATACGACGCCGATGTATCGCGAGCCGTTCATGCAATCAGAGCTCCTGAGCACCAAACTCGACTATTCAAACATTTCCTGTTCGGAAACCGAAAAGCTGTGCGAAAACGGTTTGGCACTGAGTCAGAGCATCTTGATGGGAACTGAAGCAGACATGGCGGACATCGTTGCGGCAGCGACAAAAGTACGTCGCTATGTAGGTGAACTGAAATCAAAGACATAATGAATAAGCAGTGAGGGAAGATAAGGAAAATGGCAAATCCCTTGCATCATCAAAACCGGTTTCAGAAACGCTGTCATCGTATGTACGGATAGCACACCAGGAATGGAGGAATATTGAAATGGGTGTTTTTAGTCGGATTTCCACAATATTCAAATCGAACGTCAATGCCGCATTGACAAAAGCAGAAGATCCGGAGAAGATTCTCAATCAGGTCATCATCGAAATGAATGAGCAGCTTGCTGAAGCCAAACAGCGGGTTGCCTCTGCGATTGCCGATGAAAAGCGTCTTCAAAGACAGTATCAAGAAACTGTGGAACAAGCCAAGCAGTGGGAAGGGAAGGCGACCAGCGCTGTTCAGAAAGAGCGCGACGACCTGGCGCGAGAAGCGCTTGCGCGGCGAAATGAACATCAGCGGTTAGCAGACGAGTACAAAATCCAGTGGGAGAAACAGAGACAAGCCGTTGATCAGCTCAAAGAGCATCTGAGGGGTTTGGAACGGAAGATTGAAGAAGCAAGTCGCAAGAAGAATCTACTGATCACCCGTCAAAAACGAGCAAAGGCGCAAAAGCAGATCCATGAAACCATGGCCGGTATGAAAGATAGCAGTGCATTTGAGGCTTTCGACCGAATGGAGCAGAAGGTTGGTGATATCGAAGCCGCAGCAGATGCGGCCGCTGAAATGGCGGATTTTGAAGCCGATACCCTCGAAGATGAGTTTGCAAAACTTGAGACGAAAGAAAATGTCGATGACGACCTCGCCGCATTGAAAGCGACACTCGGGCAAGGTGCCGCATCCGATGAGGTGCAGAGTGATGCGTAAAACGTGAAACGTAAAAACCTGATGCTTTCCATTTTACGCATTACGTCTCACGTTTTGATTTTACGATAACCGCCTAAAAAAAATCTCGAAAGGGCAAATCCATGGCGCAACCCAAGGGCGAAGCATTTCGTGTCATTAACGAAAGCAAGCCCAAACGTACTTATCGCGGCGCAGTTGTCGGCTGCGGCAGGATGGGCAGCACAATAGACGATGAGCATATCGGCATGCCACATTACC
>JAPUIP010000156.1 GCA_027296925.1 Candidatus Poribacteria bacterium
CCCGGCACCCCTAAAACAAAAAACAGACTGAAAACGCCCCAAACCCACATTATCACTGAACCGGAGGCGGTTCCAAAAGTGTATAAAAATCCGGCACTCAACAGAAAATCTTGCGCGCCGGAAACACAATTGGATTGGGGAGGAGTCTCGTGTTACTGTCCCAGACACAGTGTTGTCGTATTTTGCAACAATACTGTACTTTGCAACACCTACAAGTCAGAACTAAAATCGGGTGCAGTCCCCATTTTTATATAGGGCCTAGGCCCTATGTCCAGGATAGTTAGCAAGAACGGTGCCACTTTGAAAGATCCAGATTTGACGCGGGTTTCGGGAAATTCGGGCGAAGGGCAAGGGCGAAAAATGTATAGAATTCCGGCACCTCTCAACGTAGCGAAAACGCGCCAAATCCGCGTCACCACTGAGCCAGTTGAGGTTTTGAATGGGTGTATAAAATCCCGGCACCCCGAAAGCACAAAATGGACTGAGAACGCTCCAAACCCTTTCCACCATTGAGCCGGTAGGCGGTTTGGGAGTGTATAAAATTCCGGCACTCACAAAAGTATTGGCAGGGCTGGAACGCATGCCACGACTCACCCGGTGGCAACTTCAACCCTGTCGCTTTGAACGGGGTTGAAACTGCTTCAAAGGTTCCAGATGTTCATACGACGATGCAGTGTTTTACCGTGTGACCACTTCCGCTGGCAGATGATCAATCCGATTGAGATAATGCAGTGCCGTCTGCTCCGGTGTAATCGAGATCCGGCTGACCCCCGTGTTGTTCTGTCTAAAGCGTGCGTAGGTGACATCAGGAGGCAAGTCAAAGAGTGCACTGATGAGACTCGATCCAGAACCGCCGTGTGAGACTGCAGCCACCCGTTCGTCGGAATCAACATGATGCGCCCTCAAATGCGCGATGAACGCGACCGCATTCTCATGTGCCAGTTTCACCATCGATTCGACGTCTTCCCACTCGTTAAACCACCACCCTTGATCTGTTACATCTTCGGGCAAAACAACGTTGGGCAAAATCTCGCGCATTTCGGATCGGGTCAAGCCAGGCAGTTGCATCCGTCCGGCCCCGTCCCTTTCCTCCCAAACGCCGCCCCACTCGTGAAGTCCAACAAAGACGTGCAGCGGAAGTTCCAGGATGTCGCCGATGAATTGAGCGGTATGCAAGACTCTCAGCATGGGGCTACAGTAAAGCCGGGTGATGCCTTCATCTTTGAGTGATTCCCCCGCTCTTCGCGCCTGCTCCTCGCCAAGTTCTGTGAGCGGCGGCTCGGCAACCCGAGGCAGATCGCCCCGGTTATTGGTAGATTCTCCGTGACGGATGAGGTAAAATTCCATGGTATCCTTATATCCTCCAAAGTACATTTTTGTATCCTCTAACCTGAGGATTTGCTTCATTATACTGCGTTTCAGATTTCTTCGCACGATAAAATGCCTCTTCCGTAAATGTGATTTTGCTGGCAGACCTCCGGTAAGCAAGCGTTGACGCACTTCTCAGGCAAATCGTGGGATTTGGGGGCTTGAGTCGGAAGTCGGTGGACATCGATTTTTCGTCTCTTTTTCAATCACGGATTCCATGAAACTTGTCCTCGGCACCGGAGCTTGTCCCCCCTACGGGATAAACTCCGGGGGCACTCCTTTCAGTCTCTGAGCGGATCCTGGAAGGGCAAGCGACTCAGTCGGGCACAAAGTCCTCGGGTGAGAGGATTTCATCTGAGGGACAAATGAACGAATGACACGAATTTGGCAAATGGCAAATGGAACTGGTATAATATTGCAGCAAAGATCTCACAGGATGCCGACTCGGAACCCAGTCATGAAGGGAAACCCTATTATGTCAGATGCCACATCGTTACCAGAATCTTCGAGGACACAGGCTCAGACGCCACAGCATGGCGGCGGGCCTCCAGAAGTACCAGATGTGCAACGAATTACGCAACAATATCTTAAAGCGTTAAGTAAAATCAAAGAAGTCGAATTGGCTTGCTATCGACTACGTCAACAGTGCATTGAGTTTGTCGTCGTTGTGTCCGGGCGAGTTCATCGAAAACTGTCTCAACAATTGGCACGCATTGAAGGGCAGTTATTTGATGACTATCCGGATTGGTCATTTGATTTTGAGCATATCAGCTTCGCTGCTTATACACAACAAGGGCGGGCAGGCTACCTTTGCTTGTTCAACCGCGAATAGTGATGCCAACTTTTTCTGAACATCGACACAAAGCGTCTATTGCTCAGTCGACGCGAGAGGCCCTTCAGAACATTGAATCCAATAGAACACGCGGATTGGATTGTTATTACCGCTTTCTATCAGGCGTTGCATTTGATTGACGCCTATTTAGACCTTGTCAGTGACGGGCAATTGCACCCGCCGGCGCATCACATCACTTACGACGATGAAGGGAGTCCGATTAGCGGATGCAACCAATTGGTGCAGCGAATTCCTCAACTAAAGCAAATCCGTGAGCACTATCAAAATCTTTACGAGGCTTCTCGTGAAGCTCGTTACGATGCGTGGAGCTATCGTGAAGATGCTGATGAAGTGAGATTGCTGCTTGACGAGGATCTGGCGTCTATTGTCGATCATATTGAATCTCTGATTCAACCCTTTCAACAGTCAATGACGCACTGATAAGCCCCGCCCATTAATCAGTAGCTTGATTTCAATCCCGTAATGATTCGCCTTTCTACTGAATTGGTAGACTCGCCACAACTTCCGTCCCTTTCCTACTTCACTGTTAATCTCAATCTTACCACCACTTTTTGCGGGAGAGCCTGATAAAATACACCGGCGGTTTTCCGGATTTCTGACGCCCTGCTCAGCACCGGATTGGCTAATGAAACGCCCGTATGTTCGCTTAAAAAGGGCTTGCTTTCTCAGCTAAATTGGTGTATGCTATAAAAAATTCCCGCCCTGTGGTAGGGATATAAATCAACTCAATTCTAACACCAGTTATGAACAGGAAAAAGGATGAAACTGATACAATTCCATCAACCCGGTCAAGGCATGCGCGTTGGCGTTGTCGCACGGGGTGATGTCGTTACCAATGTCGCCCACGAGGGGAATCGCGGTCTGGTTAGTCGATCCATTGAACCGGATGACATTGTCATCGATGTCACAAGCGACGAGTCTCCGGCCGTGCTCGATTTGATTGAGCTCTCCTACAAAGAGGGGATCAGTATGGGCATTCTGCTCGCGGACATTCAGGAAAGGGTATCGAATGCTTCCGCCAAAGTCCCCACTTTTGCGCCGGAGCCTTCGGATGAAGGCCCGCTGACATTCAAAGACCTCGATGTGCCGCCGGATCCGGATACCCCCCATCTGCTGCTACCCATCCATCCCCCGGAAGTGTGGGGCTGTGGCGTAACCTACAAGCGCAGCGCAGACATGCGCGATGAAGATAGCGAGCAGGATATATATAGCCGCGTCTATCATGCGGATCGCCCGGAGATCTTCTTCAAAGCGACCTCCGCACGGTGCGTTGGTCCCAATGATTTCATCGGTATTCGGAGCGACTCCAAGCTGACAGCCACAGAACCTGAATTGGCTTATGTCCTTGGCGCGGAAGGGGAAATCGTCGGGTACACAATCTGCAACGATGTTTCCGCCTGGGACATTGAACGGGACAATCCCCTTTACCTCCCGCAGTCGAAGGTTTTTTACGGATGTTGTGCGCTCGGCCCGATGTTCGTCACCGCTTCTGAGGTCGACGACCCGTACAACCTGAATATGAAATGCACCGTTATCAGGGACGAAAAACCGATCTACGAAGGCGAAGTGAATACCTCCCAAATTAATTGGAAGTTTGAGGAACTCACCGAATTTCTCTGCCGAGATAACCCCATCCCGATTGGGACGGTCGTATCTACCGGCACCGGCATCATCGTACCGAATGACCTGCCACTTGCTCCCGGTGACGTTGTCGAGATCGAAGTTGATGGACTGGGCAAGCTTTCCAACCCCGTCAAACAACTTTGAAAATAGCGTGCGCACGAACCTCCCAGCGTCTCAATTCTCTGCGCTTGTCACATTTCCCAATCTTCCGAATTCCTTCTGTAGGAGGCAAACCGATGTCATCCCCCCGCCCCGATGTCTTCATCGGCATTCCCAAAGAAGAACTCGACACCCCCGCACTGCTGATCGATCTGGACATGATGGAAACGAATATCCAGAAAATGGCAGATTTTTTCAAAACGGTGAATGCGGAACTCCGGCCACACGTTAAAACACATAAGACTCCGATTATTGCTCATAAGCAGATCGAAGCGGGCGCAATTGGTGTGACCTGTGCGAAACTCGGTGAGGCTGAGCCAATGATCCGCGCGGGCATCCGCGATGTTCTCATTGCCAATCAGATTGTCGGTGCGCAGAAGATCGCGCGGCTGGTCAATCTTGCCAAACACTCGGAAATTATGGTCGCCGTGGATGACCCGCATAACGTTGATCAGATTTCTGCAGCGGCAACCGCAAAAGGGGTCACGGTGCGGGCCTTGATCGAAGTCAACACCGGCATGAATCGCTGTGGCACCGAACCCGGCCAGCCTACGCTAGCGCTCGCACGCCATATCCTCGAATCGGAAGGGATTCAGTTTGAAGGACTGATGGGGTACGAAGGGCATACCGTTATCACCGTCAACTTCATCGAACGCAAAGTTTCGACGGAAAAGTCGGTCGATCTGCTGATTGATACCAAACACCTACTTGAAGAAAATGGCGTCCCCGTCAAGATTATGAGTGGTGGTGGCACAGGCACTTATGACATCACCGGGGCTTACCCTGAAATGACGGAGATCCAGGCTGGCTCTTACGTTTTTATGGATTCCACTTATCAAGGTGTCGAAGGGGTCGGCGATCAGTTTGGGTGTTCGCTCAGGCTGTTGACAACGGTTGTGAGTCATCCGCAGCCGACACGGGTCATCGTGGATGCGGGGCTGAAGGTGCTCGCACAGGAGTTCGGCGCCCCGCAACCGGTAGGAATTGAAGGTTTGCATACGCAAGGGCTATCCGAGGAACACGGCAATATGACGGCGGATGCGAGTGTGGATGTCAAGCCCGGTGACAAAATTGAACTCTTACCCACGCATTGCTGCACAACAGTAAATCTCCATGATCGGTACTACGGCATCCGCAACGGTATCGTCGAGGCAGTTTGGGAAATCGAGGCGCGGGGGAAATCGCAATGATCACCACAACGACACCCAACATCGAAGGCAAACAGATTACCGACTATCTCGGCATCGTCACCGGCGAGACCATTATGGGCGCGAACATCTTCCGGGATTTCCTCGCTGGCATTCGAGATATTATTGGCGGCCGGGCTGGCGCGTATGAGAGCAAACTTATTGATGCGCGAGAGACGGCGCTCCGCGAGATGGAAGCGGAGGCGGCGCAACGCGGTGCGAATGCCGTTGTTGGCGTTGACATCGATTATGAAGTCCTTGGCAAAGGGAATGGCATGTTGATGGTGTCGACAAGTGGAACTGCTGTCACAATTCAATAACAACGCGCCGCTGCAATGCAAAGTAAGCGTAACAAAATCGTGTGTATGAGGAAAATCGACGCCTTGAAAACCATCAAAACTGAGTTTGCGAAATGTTCGGATATCCAAAATAAGCGTACGATACGTTGACGGTGCAGCATAAATGACTCTCAAAATTTCCGGCATTATCCTCGCGGCAGGGCTATCGACCCGCATGGGCGAACCCAAACAACTCCTCCCCTTCGGCGACAGCACGATCCTCGAAACCGGGCTCGATAACCTGCTGGGCTCAGGGCTCGACGAGGTCCTTGTTGTCATCGGGCATGAGGCGGAAAAAATCAGAGCGCGCATCCAGCACAAGCCGGTCAAGATCGTATTCAATCCCGATTATCAAGTTGGGATGCTCACTTCCGCACAGTGTGGCGTTCGAGCGATTTCCGCGTCCGCCGATGCGTTCGCGTTGACACTCGTAGACCTGCCGATGATTACCTCAGATCTCGTTGATCTGGTCATCGACGCATACACGCAAACCGAGCATGGAATTGCGGTGCCGAGTTATAACTATCGTCGTGGGCATCCGGTGATTTTCGACCGGCGGTACGTCGCTGACATCCTCGCCCTGGATGGGGAGAACGGCGGTGTCCGGTCACTTTACCGAAAATATGCGGATGACATCCACTATGTGACTGTTGATACCGATCGCATATTAAGGGACATCGATGATCGGGGGGATTACGAGGAAGCGTTAGCGGAAATGAAAAAATAGGGGAAATGCATTACGCATGACTTTATAATGAATCAGAGGATTGACCATAGATTATGTTCCAATCAATTGAAGAAGTGCAGCACGCATTTGCGAAACAGAATTATATTGCGGATCGAGCGCTGGCAACAACAGTCTATTTAGCCCATCACCTGAACAAACCGATCTTCCTTGAAGGCGAGCCCGGCGTGGGGAAAACAGAAGTCGCCAAGGTTTTGTCGGGGGCAACGGGTGGAAAGCTGATCCGCTTGCAGTGTTACGAAGGACTCGATGTCAATCAGTCACTGTATGAATGGAATTATACGAAGCAGATTCTCCAACTGCGAATCGACGAAGCACGCGGCATCGATAAAGAGCAGATCGGTTCTGAAATTTTCAGTGAGGAATTTTTGTTAAAGCGCCCCCTCCTCGAAGCCATTCAGAGTGATGGCGAGGTGCCTGCCGTCCTCCTCATCGACGAAGTCGATCGAAGTGATAGCGAGTTTGAGGCGTTCCTCCTCGAAATCCTATCCGACTTTCAGATCACCATTCCAGAGATTGGGACGATTCGTGCAAAACATATCCCTTATGTCGTCCTGACTTCGAACCGAACGCGGGAAATTCACGAAGCCCTGAAACGTCGGTGTCTCTATCAGTGGATCGATTACCCTACGGTTGAGAAGGAACTGTCGATTGTCAAAACCAAACTCCCGGATATCAATGAAGCGCTCGCTCAGCAATTGTGCAACCTGATGCAGATCTTACGCAAAGGGGATTATTACAAGAAGCCGGGGGTCGCTGAAACGTTGGACTGGGGAGTGGCTCTCATCGCACTGGGGAGGGAAGGACTCGATGCAGCGGTTGTTGAGGAAACGCTCGGTTGCATCTTCAAATATCAGGACGACATTCAACGGGCGCGGGAGGCAGATCTGCAGGAATTGGTAAGTATCGCACAACGCCCCTCAGCTACGACTGAGGATGGAAAAGCTGAGTTGACTGGCCATATCCGCGCCGATAGTACGTTCGTCAGCGAGCGAAACTGAAGCCATTCGGCGTGGAAGAAGCCTCGCTGGTATGGTTGGATTTTTTACGAATCTGGACGTGTTAACCAAATTCACGTGCATAATAAACCATACGCAGAAAGAAAAAATCATGCCTCCGGATCGCAAAAAGTGCATCCGAAACTGTGTTATAGTGGAAGAACACGGTTCGACGATCATTGCATTGTGTTACGATTCGTGGTCTTATCCAAGTCCGCAATGCGGGAAAGGAGGTTTGATTTTGATGAAATCACCCAGGAGGTGTGACCTCTAGCACTGAGATGTCACACATTCGGAACTAGCGGAGTCAGGGGACTTATTGTCCCTTTGACTCCCTAGGATTGCTGTCAGGCATTGTGTTAACTGTAAATTCGCCCGACGCTCGCAAACAGACAGATTCTAATCACACCATTGTCTCAAAACAAGAGAAAGAAAGGAGGGGCACCTATTATGGAAGCAACGCGCCGTACATCCACAACCCTTCAAATCAATCCACACGAAGATACATGGCAAAGGTGCCTCTGCCCGCAAATCAGAGCTCATAGATTTCTCGCCTTGAACCTGACTTTTCTGCTTTGAAGCGGGTTGAAAGTGGCATAGGTACCGTTTTGCTTGTATACACACGGAGGATCTATGTCACGGTTCAATTCGGACTTTTGGGAGATTCCGGTGCCGCCGGAAACTCTCGATCTCTATTCCAATGAAGATCAGATCTGGTACGACTCACCTTTCCATTGCGAACAACGAGACCGCCATCACGCAAAAAAACAGAAAGTCTTGACACATGTCCGCGAAATCATCGAGAAAGAACTGACGCCCGTCCAGCGCCGCTGTGTTCGGCTCTACTTTTTCGAAGGGAGAACGCAGGAGGAAATTGCAACGATTATCGGTATTTCAAGGCGCGTGGTGAGCCAACATCTTTTTGGTGTGAAACGGGCGGGGAAACAGATCGGTGGGGCAATCAACAGAATCCGCAAATTGTGTGGAAAGCGAGGGATTCTGTTATGAAGGCTTGACCGGAAACTTTTCAGAATGATGAGGCAGAGGATCCTTTCTCTGCCTCTATTTTTATACGCATCCACACATAGAGCGGATCAATACCGTTTGCAGTTTTAATGAAGCAATAAGAATCCCCCTCAATCCCCCTGAGCTTTCTCATAGCCGGTTTCTACTCGCTTTAGAGTCCCTCCTAAAACTCCTCTAACCGCCCTCGAATTTCGTCCGCATCCGGATGGCGTTGCAGATACGCCTCAAAGGTCTGCCGGGCGTCATCATCGCAGCCAAGTTCCCGGCAGATTTGCCCATAGTTTGCAACCGTGTCGAGATGATCTGGATCGATCCGTAACGCTTCGGTCAACTTGTAAAGCGCCGCACCAATCTCCCCTTTTTGCCAATACAGGACCGCCAGATTGTTGTACGGCTCAATGGAACGCGCGTCGGCGCGAATGGCACGCTTGAATAGGCGTTCCGCTTCCTCAACATCGCCGGCTTCGTAGCGTTGCTTGGCTTCTTCATTGTACTGCTCGGCGGTTTGAGGAATGGACACCGTCGACGGGGATACTGCCTCTCTCTCGGTGGCTGGCGGCTGGGCCGGAATGGTTACGAAGGCTTCGGACTTTGCCTCAAACCGGCGGATCGGCTTGTCTCGCAGCAGTTGGAGTCGATCGAGAATAATCTCTGCACTCTTCCGCCAACTCAACGTGGACCGGATCGCTTCACTCGCCCGCACGCCTTTCGCCTTCGCCTCGTCGGGCTGGGAGGCGACATGGCGCATCTGTTCGATCAGGGCATCCCGATTGGGTTCAAGCACCCATGCTTCTCTGACAGTGGGAATGTCGATACGGAGGTTGACTCGACCGGCGGGGATGGCGTAGGCAGTTTCGTCTGAGGTGAAGCCATCTGTAGCGCCGCCACGCGGAATGATGACTGGCAGCCCGCATCCCATTGCCTCCGCAATCGGCATGCCGAACCCTTCCCCTCGATACGGGTGAACGAGGCAGTTGCACGCGGTGTAGAGTTGCGGCAGTTCCGCGTCTGACAACATTTCGGTCATGTAGACAATTTCTGGCGTACTCGCATCCACCTGAATCTGACGAATCTGGTCCACGGTGTTTTGCCCCTTGTAGAATGAGTCGCCCCCCATGTCCTTAATCACAAGCGTTACATCGTCATCATGCGTGAACGCCCGCGTGTAAGCATCCAGCAGGATGTCAAGCCCTTTCCGCCAAATTGTTCCACCGACAAAGAGGAACTTGAATCTTTTCGATGTACGCTGATTCACCTTCCCCAAAGGGGGCAGGCCGGGTCGGAAGCGATTGAAATCAACCGCGTTCGGCACAACGGCGATCTTATCGGGCGCGATGCCATCGTGAATGTAGCAATCGCGGACATAGTTGCTCGGCACCCAGATCTCATCGATTTCGTCACAAAAGTGAGGGAACCACGCCGCAGGCATGCTACCGTACTCCCACGGCTGCATGATGATCCAATACCCTTCCGGTGGCGGATCGAAGTTCGGCGGCCACTGATGGCGAATGTGAAATTCCGCATTTCCGTCCAGGGGCCGATTCAGCCGCTCTTGAATCAGCGGGAAGCGTTCCGCATCCTCCTCGACGCCGAATTGATGTAGCTCATAAGGGAGCAGGCTAAGCTCACACTGTCCGGACTGGATCAGCGCGAGGCAGAGCTCCCGGTTGACAAT
>JAPUIP010000157.1 GCA_027296925.1 Candidatus Poribacteria bacterium
TCCGCTGACACAGGCATTGTATAACTTCTGCCAGGCAAGTCCGCACATGATGTACGACAATATGAACCGCCCTTCGCGCTCATTTTGGCGCGAGTTAATGACGCGAGTAATTGCCTCTGATGATGAAGACTCGTAAGTCCATCGCCGTCTAGATGAGCAACGAAGTGCCCGGATGCATCTACTACGGATTGGGGGAATGACATGATCGACTGGTATCAATGGCGGAAGCAGTTTCCGGTAACGGAGAAATATATCTATTTGAACCACGCAGGCATTGCGCCGCTGCCATTGCGTGTCCATCAGGCCATGCAACGCTTTTTAGATGATGCAACCGAAAACGGCGCGGTTAACTCGGACCGTTGGGCGGCGACGGCTGAAACCTGCCGTGAGGCCGCTGCAAAGCTGATTAAAGCGGATGCCAGCGAGGTTGCGTTTATGAAGAACACGACGCAAGGCATCATCATCGCTGCAAACGGAGTCGATTGGCGTGAGGGGGATAACGTCGTGACGACGGCGGTCGAATTTCCCGCGAATGTGTATCCGTGGTGGAACCTGAAGCGTTACGGCGTGGATACACGGATGGTACCGGCGAGAGAAGGACGTATCCGCGTCGAAGATATTGAAGCGGCGATTGATGAGCGAACGCGGGTGGTGACGATTAGCCATGTCGAGTTCGCATCCGGATTTCGGAACGATATTGCAGCGATCGGCGAAATCTGCCACGCACGCGGGCTCTGGTTTGTTGTGGACGCCATCCAGAGCGTTGGTGCGATAGACCTGGATGTGAAAGCTTGTGGTATCGACATCCTGGCGGCGGATGGGCATAAATGGCTGCTTGCGCCCGAAGGCGCGGCAATCTTCTACTGCGCCAGAGAGAAACAGGATAAGCTGATTAATATGAATCTGGGCTGGGCCGGCGTCATCAACGCGAGGGATTACCTGGATTACGATCTGACACCCAATCCAGATGCGACACGGTTTGAGGAGGGGTCATACAACAGCGTTGGACTGTATGGGCTCGGCGCTGCCATCGAGCTCCTGCTGGAGATTGGCATTCCAAATATAGAGCGGCGGGTCTTGGATCTGACCGACCGGCTCATCGAAGGACTACGTTTGAAGGGGTATCGGCTTTTGACGCCGACGGGGGAATCTGAGCGTTCCGGCATTGTCGTGTTCGAAAGTGATCGTTACGCATCGGCCGAACTGTGTGAACGGCTCAGACGGGAAAATGTGATTGGTGCAGAGCGGGGCGGTGTGCGGCTGTCACCACATTTCTATAATTCAGAAGACGAGATGGATGGGGTATTGGATCTGCTGCCGTGACAAAGAAATTGAAGAGCTCGGCACAGGCGGGACAGGCGGCACAGGTTGACGATTGAAAATCGAGGATTCATTCAATCGTCAATAGAAAATATTCAATTCCCCTTAACTCTTCAGCCTTTCATCGTTGAGAAAAAAAGGACAACGCGGCGATTTCTGTTACGATTCGCCCGCGTCTGTTCCGGGTCATTTGGCACGAATTCAGGAAAAACTGCCGGCTTATTGTGAGCGTATCCGGTCACGCGAACCTTGCGCAGAAGCTCCTCCGGAAAACCGATATGTTCCAGAAAGCGACGCACATTATTCGCACGCGCGAGGGACAGTTCCCAGTTCGAGGGATATTTGGATCCAGCGCCTGTGGGGAGGGTATCTGAGTGACCTTGAATCTCAATATAGGAAATCGCCTGGAGTATAGTCGCGCGAAATTGTTCAGGAGAGGATTCAAGGTTCGGTGGTGGATCTAAGATCTGTTTGACAACATCAAAGATTAGCCGTTGTGCGCTGCGCGTCAAATTTGCGCTCCCCGGCGGGAAGATCGCTTTTCCCTTATTTTCATTAATTTCGATTTCAATGCCGTTCAGATATTTTGTGAATTTGACATTCCCTTTGTACTGATCGCTTTTCACACGATTATCCAAGCTCTGAGCAACGCCCTGAATCGCTTCTTTCTTCCTCACCAGTGCGGGGTTGTAAGTTCCTGTCCTGCCCAGACCTCTCAGGCTATAAATTGCAGCCGCGAAGGTCTCCCTCTCTTTAATCGCGAAAATCGCTGCCAGTACCACAAAAAAGCATAAAATAAGGGTAATGACGTCACTGAAGCTGGTTAACCACTCATCTCCACCCTCCTCTTCTTGCGCCATTTGCGGTGGACCGAACGGGTTCATTTTGCCTCCCCCCTTTGCTTGATCGATGCCCACTTTCGTGGCGGCAAGAACACCTTGAGTCGATCCTGGACGAGTGTCGGGGGTGTTTTCTCCAGAATGAGCAAGGTACCTTCCATGATAATGTTCATGAGAATAACCCGTTCTTCAATCCGTTTCTCAACCTTGAGGGCGATTGGTAGGAAGATCAGATTGCTCAGCAGGATGCCGTAGAATGTTGTGAGCAGCGCGGTTGCCATACCAGAGCCGAGCGTACTCATCATTTTGGCCGTATCTTCTGGATCTAGCCCTTTCATCATGATGATCAATCCGATGAGTGTGCCCACGACACCGAAGGCTGGCGAGAGTTTTGCCATCGTGCGAAAGATCTTCGCCTCCCCCATTTCGCGTTGATAGGTGTGATTGATCTGATCTGCCATAATTTCGCGAATATCTTCCGCAGAATATCTATCAATCACCATCCGCAGTCCATCTTCGAGAAAGTAGTTCCCAACTTCATCCGCCGCGCCTTTCAACCTTGAGGAGCCACGACGCAATGCCTCTCCGGATAGCGCTTCAATCTCATGAATATAGTTGATCACCGGCAATTCATCCCGCGTAATGGCCAGGCGTAACCCTTTCAGCACGCTCAGCACATCTCGTAACGGATAGGAGATGAAAGTCGCCGCGATAACGCCACCGAGCACAATCAGCAAACTGTTGCGACTCCAGAACACTAACGCGGAGAGCTGGGATTCTTCGACCTGTAGATAGATAGCCGTAGCTAATACGACGAAACCAACGAGTACGCCAATCAAGGTGGAAAGGTTCATTTACATTTTCCTCACTCTTCACTTTGTGGTTCAGCATCGGCGTCTTCAGCGCCCCTGCTTTTTTTTCCGACGCCTCTGGCCTGTTTCTCCGCCTCCATCAGATCTCGGGTTTCTTCCAGAAGATCCTCTGTCACTTCCTCAACCTCATCCGCATCCACTTCTTCAATGAGATCCAGTTCCTGTTCAACAACCTGTTTAAGCCGCCCAGACAGGTTTGACAACATCTTATCCTTCACCGGTTCCGCCGCAGTCTTCAGCAACTGACAGATTTTATAGAAATCCATCTGATTCAGAACGGTGCGCAGGATTGAATTTCTGACATGGACAATATCGTCGAGTGTGTCCAGTTCATCTGCTGAAATGCGTTTCCGCTTCGCTTCAAAGAATGACGGACCGACCTCCTCGGCCCACTTCAGGACATCATCGCTTTTGAAGAGCAGGAATTCTTCCGGAAATTGACCTTCGGCGATTTTCTTGTAAATTCGCTCCCGTTCAACCTCAATCTGTTCAGAGAAATCAAATAGATCAATATATATGGAACGCTGGAACAGACGGCTCGACAACGCACTCCCCAACTCCTGTGACGCGCGTTCAGCTTTCTCAAGAAAGTGCTCTTCGTCGATGAAACGAATGAATTTATCAGTGGAGGCTTGATTCTCGATAATTTCAATTAGATTGAAGGTCTCCAGCCGCTCTAAAACGGCTCGGCAGTCGGTGGCATCAATCGATAGAATTCCTCGGACCTGCTCAATCGCCATCGTATAGGGAAGCAAGGTGTTTCCATGTTCATCGGTGAGATCGGTTAACTCGATATTCTGGTTGGCAGTGAGGGCAAGAATACGACATACGCTGAGAGCCATGTTGTCTGCTTTATCCGGCCGGATTTTCGTGTTTGCTCGTTTCAGGCGATTGACAAACGTCAGCACTAAGTGCCTGAGGATTGGGTCACCATGCCTTAACACATTCAAGAGGCGAGCACGGCTGATATTAATCACTGCTGTTTGCTCGATGGCTCTCGCAGTAGCTGTCCGGGTTTTTGTACCCAGCAGCGCCATCTCCCCAAAGATCTCGCCGGGGCCAAAAACATCGATGAGGATCTCCTTATCTCCCTGTCGTATAATGATCTCTACCTGGCCGGATTTGATAATATGAGCGGAAGTGCCTGCGGTACCTTCCTCGAAAAAGACGTGCCCTGCTGGGTAGCGATGGCTAGAATAGTACATCGAATTGATCGACTCCTGAGAGGTTTGTTAATAAGTAAGTTTTAACTTGACTTTGTCACATTAGAAATTCGACCCAGTTGTAGAGGCACAGCATGCTGTGCTCCTACGGCGGGAGGGTATTATCGAATCCAGTCAAGCTCATGATCAGTCGGAAATGTGACAAAGTCGAATTACTCATCACAGTGCTTTCCGCAACAAAGTATCGATTTCTATCGTGGGGCAAAGCATACCCGACCAACAAATGTTGAGTTCAGAAAGAAAATCAGTTGGGCCGCATCTGCATTTCGTCGGACTCAGCCTTGATGTCAAATTATAGCAATCTTTCTGATGAAGATCTATCAGGTGCAGGCCTTATTTTCCCATTGAGTATGCCCCAATTTTTTCAGTGCTCACCGAAACGGGATGGCAGCGTTTATCGAAAGACTGATGGGTTAGAATGCGCCGCAGATTCAGGGATTTTTCAGTTGGCAACCCCTACCACTTATGATAGAATATGATTCGCCCCGGTCAGATGGGGTTTGAAGTTCCGTTCTGCAAATCCTTGTACCTTAGGAGACATTGAATTTGATCCACCTACGTATTATCCCAGAGCAATGGGGGAAACACGAGGGGAAACAGCCTGCCTGTCGCCGGAAGGTTGTTTCTTATTTATGCCTATTTCTGGTGTGGACTGGGTATTTCGTTGGCTGCACCCCGCCCGGCGGAAACCGCGACATCCCGCAGATTCAGATGACCATCCGCAACACCTTGCCCATCAAGCGCGAGCACGTGCCGATTGTGCTGTCTCTCGCCGAACTCAAGCAGATTGCGCCGGATTTTTCCCTTGACGCCTACTTGGTCGTTTCAGGGGAACCACCCATTGAAATCCACAGTCAAGCGGACGATATGAACTATGACAGTCAAAGGGATGAACTGGTTTTTCTCGTAGACCTCGAGCCCCAGGAGACAAAGAACATCTCCATTCGATATTCTCCCGATAGCCAGATGGCTGTCACGCTCGAATTTACAAGGCGTACCCGGGCGGGAATCTTTCCGGAGTTGGACGGATTTGCTGCCTTAGAATCGGAATTAATCGCCTATCTCTTTCACCCGAACGGTTCAATCCGTGCGCATGGTAAGAGAACGCAGGGGCTATTCATTGACCAATGGGTTCATCAGGATGCTGCCCCTTCGGATTCAAGTGAGGACATGATGACGCCGCTGACGACAGCAGATGGCTTGATTGGTGAAGGTGGCTTCGTGCTTTGGGATACCGCTAACCAAAAGCCAATTCCCCTTGACAGGGCAAAAGATTATGTGCGCATCCTTGCCGACGGACCGGTTCGTTCCGTTGTCCAGCGAATCATCCCTGATTTGCAGTTGCGGTCAGATCGGTCGATTTCCTTAACGTCAACGTTTTCAATCTACGGCGGACATCGATGGGGACAACACCGTATCAAAGTTCAAGGCTTAGACGGCCCATATCGCATTGCTATCGGTGTACCGAATCGTAGAATAGATCCAGATAGAAATGAGAAAGAAGGCTGGCTAGCGGTCTGGGATGAACGAGCAGATGCCTCTCCATCAGGCTTCGGCATGATCTACCCGGTGGATGGGTTCGATGCTTTTCAGGATGTGCTTACGCTGGATTCGGGCGAGTCATCTCTGGTGTGGATGAATCCAGATGAAAACGGTGAAGTTTTCTATCGATTTGTCTCAGTTTGGGGGGAAGGGGAAAATGGTATCCAAACCAGGGAGGCGTTCAAGCAGTTCATGCGGGTGACAGCGACAGAGATCCGAACCCCTCCGGTGATCGAGTTCCTACAACAGCAACCAGAAAAACAACAGGAGCCAGAAAAGTCAGGAAATGACGAAGAACAAGTGCAGGAAGGATAGGAAGAGGGAACGGAAGCATTTCACATTGCATGCCGCAGTCCGTACGCAATACACATCGCGATTTACGCAGTAAAATGTTGGAAGGAGTCAAAGATGCTCAATAAAGAGGAATGTCTGAAAATCATTGCGAAGCACCGCACTGATGAAACCGCCATCACGACAATGGGAACAGTTATCCCCTGGGCGGAGATTTCAGATCACCCACTGGATTATGCCTCCGTTGGAAGTGGAATGGGGCATGCGGCGGATTTCGGGTTAGGAATTGCGCTGGCAAGACCGGACAAAAGCGTGCTGGTGCTCAACGGGGACGGCAGCATGCTGATGTGTTTGGGAACACTCGCCACCATTACCGGGCTGGAGAAGCCAGCGCGTAACTACTACCTTTTCGTCTGTGATAATGGAACGTACGAGGTGACCGGAAATCAGCCGGTTCCCGGCGGAAAGGGTTTTAGTTTTGCGGCTATCGCCCGTGGCGCGGGGTTCGAGAAGTGTTATGAATTTGACCAACCGGATACCCTCGATGCGTCGCTTCCATCGATTCTTACTGAGGAGGGACCGGTATTCATCACCCTGAAGATTGCTCCTGCCACGGAGCCACCGCCAAACCGGCGTCTGGAAAACCCGGCGCGTTACTTACGTGGGACACTCGCAGAATCAACGCACGAATTGCGGCAGGCGTTACGTGAAAATTGACCCGACTGCGAAAACACAATCACCGAAACCCTCTATCGACGCCGGTGTGCCTCTGTACTTATATTGTCTCTTCCGAATAATCAATCGCCCATATCCCACCGCCTGCGTCACCTTCCGATAATCCTTCCCAAAGTGACAAGAAATCTTCCGGGGCGCGGTGGTCGGACAGATGCGCCATGAATAGCTCGTGCACTTCTTTGATAACATCCGCGTTTCCGGCGGCGAGGTCGTTTGCTGCAAGAGGGTCGACCGTCAGATCGTAGAGCTCCGGTTGCCCAAAAGGACCAACGGGCGCATATCCCCAGCGATCGGTGATGAGGAATGGTGTCGTTGCCTTTCGCGGTGGAGCCCCGCCCTGCGCTCGGATATGGCAGCCGGTGACGGCGTATTCTCGATGTTTCGATTTATCTCCCAGGACTGCATCAGCGAATGAAATACCGTCGAACGGCTTCGGCGGTTCAACGGTGACACCGGCCAAATTACACAGCGTCGGCAAGATGTCAATCGGCTGAGCGATCACATCCCGACTTTCTCCGCGTGGGATATCGCCACCGGCAATCAGAAAGAGCTCATGCCCGACTTCCGGGTAGGCCGGCCAATAGCGGTTGTCTTGCTCATGGATGTTGGATTTGCCGGTACGGCCGTGTTCACCAAGCGACATCCCGTGATCTGACATAACGGCGACAATGGTATCCTCCCACAATTCGAGGTCATCGATCTTCTGAAGAATCCTGCCGATGAAGCGATCCACCAGTTCCGACTCGGCGGCGTAGTGTGCCCAGAGGTTCTGCAACTCCGCTGGCGTGTAGGCGGACGACGGACCGTAGTTGGGATGCAGCATCGGCGTGCCAGTATAGTCGGGGTCATACCGCCGCACCAGGTATTCCGGTGGGTCCCAGGGTTCATGTGGATCGAAGAGGTCCACCCACAGGAAGAACGGATCGGACTGGCTATTCTCCTCTAGCCATCGGATGGCGGTTCCAGCCGTCTTCGCGGGGAAGGTGTCGGCTTCGTACTGGTAATACCGGTTCACCCAGCGGTGGGCGTTTACCAACGTGTGACCGCGATAGATCGGCCGAGTTCGCGTTTTGTCGTCCGGCACTACCGTTTCGATTGGGTCATTCAGGTGCAGCAGCGGTTTATCCCCCTCCTGCCCGCGATGTTGAAAGGCGGCATCGAACCCTTGCTGAAACCGACAATTGAACAGGTGCGGACAATCACAGATCAGTTGCGAAGTATACCCCACCTGCCCAAGCAACTGGGCGACATGGTTGGGTCCGCTCTGATCAATAGGCTGCCAACCGTAATGCGGCCAGCCCAAAACGCCGGTGGCGAAGTCCGTACGGTGCGGTATTGTGGGGAAGCTATTCATATAGAATTTCTCGATTGCGGTCGCTCGCTCTGCCGCAAATTTGTCGAGCGCCGGCGTTCTGATCGGTCTTTCGGCTCTTTGTCCCAAGTTGTCATATCGAAAAGTATCGGTAATGACTGCGATGATATTTTTCATGTTGTTCCTCCATGCGATCTCATGGCTTCATGGTTCTTACCTTTTTTCGGCGTTACCGATATACGGCTTGGATCATCGCCCGGATGTACCCAACGGCGAATGCGCGGCCCGCCCATTGCGCGTTTGCCTGTGGAAAACCGGGGGTGTGATCCATCATGAACGGCCCCTCAAATCCGATCTCTCGGTAGGTCTGCATCGCCTCATACATGTCCACATCGCCTTCATCGACGAACACCTCCTGAAAGTTCTTTGGCGTTCCGCGAATGTTGCGAAAGTGGACGTAAGCGATCTTGTTTTGAGAGCCGATGCGGCGGATGGCGGATGGTACGTCTTCTCCCATCTCACGCACGCACCCCTGGCAGAAGAGCATGGCGTTTGCGTCACTGGGGACCATGTTAAAGGTACGCTCAAAGTGATCCAGGGTCGAAAGGATCCGGGCTGCGCCGCCAAGCGGTTCTGGAATCGGTGGGTCATCCGGGTGAACGGCGAGTGTTACGCCGGCTTCTTCCGCCACCGGAACGATGCGCTCAAGAAAGTACTGCAAATTCTCCAGGAGCTTCTCTTCGGAGATATACTTTTCCGGAACGTCCGCCGGATCTTTCATGAATTCATCATAATCGAACGTGCTATAGCGGGCCCCACCGCGACCAATTGTCGCGGGCGTTCGGAAATTCCCAATCGGTTTGAAGTTGTAACCCAGCGTCGGGATGCGAGCGGCGCCAAGGTTCCTGATCATCGTGCACCACGCCTCGATCTTCTCATCCTGGTCGGGCAGGGCAAGGGTAATCTCGTCCCAACAGTTCATTCCCACGTTATTCAACTTCATCCCGTGAGACTCGACCCTTCTGCGCATTTCATTCCAAAAATCGGTACGGTCCTGGCCATCTTTGAGTTCTGGCGGCGGGGGATTCATCGTCACATAATCCATACCAATCGCCTTGAAAAAGCTCAGGTGATCGTCATCGATGGCGTTCCAGGGAAGTTGCTCTTGAATTGTCATTCTTAAGTGTCTCCTATTCTGATGCTAAAGTGTGTTGGTCAACATGATAGTTGACACCGGGGTTATCTGGTGAGAAACTACAAAACTGCCCAGCGTGTCGCGACTGAGTGCGTGATGCCGTCCGCCAGTGTGATGTAGTAGACCGTCAGAATGCGACCGTCGGACAGTTGAGTGGATATCGGGTAGCCCACGTCGGAGCCTGCACGCTTCAACTCTCGGCGGAATTGGCTCGAGGTGCCGCCGTCGTCACGCAGGATGATGACGTTGTCCATGTCCCATGTTTTGCCGCCATCGTGGCTCAGCACTGCGCGCACGCCCATCGGCTCGCGGCGGTAGCCAAACGCACACAGCACTCGCCCGTCACGGAGTTTCAAGAGGTGTGGCGGATATCCCCAAATCGGAGTACGCAACGGTTGAGACCACGTGCGCCCGCCATCGTCCGACCATACCTCCAGCAGATAGCCCTGCTCTGTTCGGGTGTGTGCCAGAACACGGCCAGGGGACACTTCCAAAACCGCGGTCTCGTTGCCGTCCACACCCGGCACGTATGTGCTCATCGGGAATAGCCGCCACGTCGCACCGCCGTCCGCAGACCGCCAAACGTAGGTCCGCCGATGCGCGCCGGCGTCGGAGCCGTAGACCGGAACCAGAATCGTTCCATCTGCCAGCCACGCCGAACGCGGAAAAGCTGTGATGTGGTGTACCCCCGGCACAATCCACTCTTGCCGCTCCCACGTCTGTCCCCGGTCGGTAGAACGCTGGACGAACAGCTTGTTGCCGCCCACGATAATTGCAGCGTTATCCGCCGGGTGTGGATGCACCGACAACCCTTGCGCTTCGGCATCTGCCTGTCGTTCCGCCGGACACACTTCCCAGCCTACCGAACCCGCGCACAGATATGAACCATCCGGCATCACAGCGGCGAAGCGGTCATACTTCTCACGCGGCGACGTCCCTGGCCAGTTGTACGGCAGTGCAGGGTCATCGGTTTCTGTCCACGTTTCTCCTTCATCTTCCGACACGAGCACGACCCAGTCGCCGATCCCGTAGTGGTCGTGGAACGGCGCCACCGGAATCCCTACCGTCATCCGCCCGTCAGGCAGGTGGGTCAGGACGGGAAACCCGCCGTAAAAGCCGTCTTGCTTGTAAAGAATCGTGTGGTTCATCAGGTTTTCTCCTGTCTTAATCACTCCATTAAAGTCGATGTTGACTTTGCTTCAGGAGTCTTCCACAAGGTTGTCCTGGCAATAGACCGGACGGAAAAGGCTCTAGTGCACGTCGGCGGAAGTTCTTGCCCCACGCCGTGTAGGAGAGGAATCCCTTCCTCGAAGCAAAGCAGCCAATCGTCGAATGTGAAATCCCGAGTCCCCGAGGGGGATTCGACTCCTACGAGAGAGTTACATATTTACGCCGCAGTATACTAGCGTTTAGGCAGCATCTTCGCGAGCAAGGCGGAAATACCTCATCAAATTGTGTTGTTCTGTGGTCGCGGCATTTCAATTATACGCATTCGTAACGCTGTGTCAACCCAAAAAAGAAAGCAGGAGGCGTGGTGTCGAGCGAGTCCGCGGGAAATTTTTTGTTAGGGCACTTGACAACGAGAGAAAAGCATGCCATAATGTCATAGCATTACGATTACTGAATACGGGTAGATTTGACATGACTTCTGATCGACTCATAATCATCTGACACGCACAGCCGGAAGAATGCTCGCCTATATTATCCGCAGGTTAATTCTCATTATTCCCACCTTGCTCGGCATCATGACGATCAATTTCTTCGTGATTCAAGTTGTCCCAGGTGGACCGGTTGAGCAGATGATCGCTCAACTCTCCGGTATCTCTGTGCACTCAACAGCCCGCTTTTCTGGCGGCGGAAGGGGGGAAGCCGGTGGAGGGCAACAGGAGCGAAGATCGCTCGACACGTCGTCCAGCAATGTCAGCAACTACCGCGGTGCCAGAGGTTTGGACCCGGACATCATCAAAGAGATCGAGGTGATGTACGGGATGGACAAGCCCATTTACATGCGCTACCTCCTG
>JAPUIP010000158.1 GCA_027296925.1 Candidatus Poribacteria bacterium
GGATGCCACCTGTAATTTCCTGATCTTCTGCGCTTTTCTGAACATTAGGATTTTTTCTCTGACTTGAACGAGATCTTGATCTACGTCCTGCTCTACGTCCTGCTCTACGTCGTGTAGGTCTTCTACTTCTCACGCGTATACATCTCCTTTTATATGGGTTAAAGCGTTATCAATCCCTCATTCATCTTCAAGACTGAGGATTTTCCCTTTTTCCGTAACAAGTTGACGAAAACAATCTACCGCTCCCTGGAGTTGGCCACGGGCATCCTCGTCATCCGCTCCTGTCGAAACGAGATCAACAGGCATATATTGACCATCAGCACGCCGCAAAGCAACATAGGCTTTCAGGTAGACGTTTGGGTATTTGCCCATTACCTGCTGCAAGATCGGGGAGACTTCCGACTCGAACATACTCACATAAACGCGCAGGGTTGCGGTCTTCGCGCTGTAGCGTTCGGCAATCAACGGCACAATGTGAGTTTCAAAGATGCCCTTCATCTCACGCGGTGGTCCCGGCATCATCAGAATCGTGGACTCATCCGTCGTGACGGAAATACACGGCGCCCAACCGACCGGATTTTGAAAGACTTCGGCGGTTTCCGGAACCGTTGCCATCTTCACCATCGCAGGATTCACGTCGTCACGGCTCGTCAATTGCCGCCGCTTGATAAAGGACGTCAATGTCTCTTCGTGCACAATTGGCTGCTTGCCGATGATCTTCGCAACCACTTCGACGGTCATGTCATCGGGGGTTGGGCCAAGCCCTCCCGTTGTCAGAATCAGTTCGGTTTTTCTGCGGATTGAGTCCTCAATTGCTTCAATCATTTCGTCAAATTCATCTCGGAGCATCGTCACACGACGCAACTGCCCACCCAACTGAAGCGTCTGCTGCGCAATCCAGTGCGCATTGGTATCTTGAATCTGTCCGAGGATTAACTCGGTACCAATCGAAAACAACTCAATAACGGGAGTGTGTTCCAACTTAACCTCCTCGTAAGTAGGCGAATGGACCAATTGCCGGATCGGCTTTCGGACGCTTTGTAATTATAACATCCGATTGAGAAATTGAAATGCCCCGACGCCGTGAAAGCTGTGGGCGGCCTCGAAGACTTCAATGCCGAGTTTGTCCTCAGCGCCAAAGTGGCGGAAGATTTCCTTTGCGCGATCAAACGCAAATCGCGTCGCATCGATCGGAAAGATTGTGTCTTCCGTGCCGGATTCGACGAACATCGCACGCGGGGCGATGAGTCCAGCGATGTCATACATTTCCGCATATTGCAGCACGCCGGGAATGTAGTTATCGATGCAGTGACTGATGCTCAAAATGCTATCGCGAAACGTATTGAAATAGCCGCTCACAACCGCAGCTTTGAAACGCGCATCGACCGCCGCCGAATAGAACGTCGTTGTGCCGCCACCGGAAATGCCCATGACGCCGACGCGGTTTATGTCGATTTCCGGCCGCGTCGCAAGATAATCGAGCGATCGCATCGCATCGTAAACCCGCCAGCCGATCATCGTTTGTCCCATCAGAAAGGCTGCCCCCGAAGCTGGCTGACATGACGAACTCCCACCGCCGCGTTCATGCCCTTTTTCATCGCGCCGATGTCCAAATCCAAACTGTTCGATCGCCAGCGCCGCGTAACCGTTATCCACACACTGAAGCGCGAAGTCGTTCTGATAACCGCCGTACTCGGTTCGCATTGTACCATCTTCTTCAATCCCAACGATGTCATCAACCCCCCGGCCGTGTCCATGTAAGCAGAGCACAACCGGATCCGGCGTTGCAAAATCTTTCGGCAGCAACAGATAGCCGAAAACGGTCATATTCGGCCGACTCTGAAACAGCACCGTTTCACGGGTATAGGTCGAAAATTCCTTCGTTTCCACAACCCTGGGGAGGAGTTCGCACTTCTCGGCCGGAAAACCGCCGAGGAGTGCAACGAGCTTGGCTCTGAGGTCGCGCTGCCACACTTCCGTTTCCACTTTTGTCGAGGCCCGAAACGCCATCTGACGAGGAACCTGATCATACAATTCCCGTGAAAAGGCTAAGGTATCTAAGTAATCCTGGGGCATTGAAGCATCTCCTTACCTGCAGCGCAAGTCAATGAAAGTCAGAAGATTCTCTGAGCTTTTCATACAATTCCTCGGTTCCACCAACCACGCTCATCGTCTGCCGATGCAAACGTCGATGGGATTTCATCGTAGAAATGAGGATTGGTTTATTCTTTGAATCAGAGCGAGGTGAACTTGACGCCATAGTCCTTCAATAGCAGCGCTTCGCGTCCAACGTAGCAACCCGGATCTTCCTCCGATTTCGTGTAATTCTTCCGAACCCACCTTTGCAGCCGTTCAAACCATCGGATGAACGCTTCATTCTTCTTGATGGGCTGATCGCCCTCGAAGTGATACGCTTCCAGCCATAGACGCCCACGGCGAAGAATTTTCTTCTCCATATCCAAATAGCACCGCCCCCACTGAACAACCTCCGATTTGAAGAAATCGACAAGATAATAGCCTTGTGCTTTAACAGCCTTCATGAAGACTTGCTGCGTCGTGTCCCGATTCCAGAGGTAAACCGTCAACCAAAGCGTTTCATCGCTCACTGTAAGGTTGAAATCCTTCAGGATGCGCGGTTGGTTTGTCGGGCTCGGTTGCCCTATAATTGCTATGTTTTCCTTAGATAGCATGTAATCGAGAAGGGCCTTTTCGTCATTCGGAGCCATATAAAAGTTAATTTGTCTTCCCATTTGTTAGATCCCCGTTATTCAATCATTGATAAACCCGGAATTGGACTTTAATTCCTGTTGCTTCCTCAATATCGGCGATTGCTTGACGTTCACGAGAAACCGGCAATCCCCGCTTCGTTTGCCGACCAACCTGGTAAAATTCGATGGGATCCCTTGTTTGTATATCTAATGCAACAACATCGAGGAAACGATAGCGTTTCGCACCTGCTGGGGTGACGACTCGATATTCAGTCTCTGCTTCAAATCCTCTTTCTATAATTTCCTCACTAATTTTATCAACTTCGGCACGGTGTTTTGGGCCGCCGAGCCGTCCATAAGGATTTCCCACAACACATCGTACCTCAAGAAATTAATCTGACTTCAACAGGTTCAGCACCAATCCCGTTGCCATCTTCGGATAGAAGTAGGTTGATTTCTGAGGCATCGTCTCGCCACCTATCGCGATGGCATCAACCTGTGAGACCGGTGTGGGATTTATGAACAGGGCAATCCGCCCCTCATCCGCTTTGACATACTCGATTGCTTCATCCGTATTCACAGTATAGCTGACCTGTTTCTGATGCGCTGGAATCGCTGTATCAATGCCCAAGAGTTCCTTGAGAAAGCGTGTGTGTAGAATCGTCACATCGAGGTTGTTGTACACGTCGGACTTCGTCACATCCCAAGCTCGCTCGCGATCCATCTCCGGCAGAAGTAGCCGATAGCGGTCATCGCCGATGTACATACCAAACGCAGGGCGTTTACCGGCAAACGCATGGAGATTTTCGAGGAGGTCGTTCAAGTTGTCGTACGCCTTCATGCTGAAATATTCCGGCAAGCGATCAATCGCCTCGGCGATCTGGTTGGCGTACAGTCCGCTGATGAGCCGATGGATGGCCAGGACAACCAACCCCGACGATTCCATGCGAACCAGGTTCATCATCACATAGTTATAGCTCTCTTCACCGGTCCACGAACCCGATTGGGCGCGAATCTCGTCCCGGAAAGCGAGCGCCGTTTCGTAGCGGTGGTGTCCATCAGCGATAACAAGCGATTTTGAATCGAAGTGCGATTGAATTGCTTCGTTTACTCTGGTATCGTCAATGCGCCACAGACGATGCGTGCTCCCGAACATCTCCGGCACATCGACCAATGGTGAATTCGCTCCGGTAAAATTCGTCATCGCATTCTCAATGTCATCTTCTGCATCCGAGTAGAGCAGGAAGATTGGGCTCAAGTTGGCATGGCACTCGCGTATGAGGTTAAGCCGATCCGCTTTCGGCGCGGCGAGGGTTCTTTCGTGCGGAAACACCGCTCCTGCACCAAACGCCTCCAATTTCCCATTTCCGATCAGCGCACGGCGGGTATGTTTCGCCCCATCGGGAGTTGTAAAGGTTTGGTCGTAAACATAGTAACACGGCGACGCATCACGTATAAAGATCGATTCTGCAATCCAGCGCCGCATCAATGCCGCTGCGCGGGTGTATTGATTGTCTTTCTCCGTATCCCGATCGCTTGGCTGACTCAAGATGAGCCGAATGATATTATGGAGGTGTTTCTCCTCAAGCCCAATTCGTTGCTCATCTTTGATCACATCATAGGGCGGGGCAATCACCTTCCCAATGTCACTGATTTTTTGCGGGTTGTAGCGTAACCCCCGAAATGAAACGATTGTCGCCATAAAGCACCTGCTCGTGAAGCATTATCCGCGCTGTACGTTTTACGTTTAATCCCATAACCTTGTGCTAAAGTATCGCTCCCCGAGGTCGTTGAAAATTGTAACAATAATCCCCTTCTTAATCCGTTTTGCGACTTCGTAAGCACCCTGCAGGTATCCACCTGAGGATTGTCCAACAAACCAGCCGCGGCGTCCAAGACGACTGCACATTTCATACGCTTGATCAATGGTGACGGGAATTTTGCAATCGATCACGCTTTCATCCAGAATCTCCGGCACGATGTCTTCCGGCCTGCCCATCGGTTTGAGTCCTTCAATACCGGGGAATTCGTCGGGAATGATACAACAGATCTCAATCTCCGGATTATACTCCTTCAGCCTCCGTCCGACACCGGTGATCGTTCCGCCCGTGCCAACACCAGCGGCAAAGTGGGTTAGTTTCCCATCCGTTTGCGCCAAGATCTCTGCCGCGGTGGTATGGTAATGGGCACGCCAATTGTTCTCGTTTTTGTACTGATCGGCAAAAAAGTACTTGTCCGGCGACTCCTCATATCGGCGATGCACTTCGCGAAGGGCTTCATCATAGCCGAGCAGCGCATCCGTGTATACGATATTCGCCCCATGCGCCTTGATCCGTTTCTTCCGTTCCTCACTCGCATTGCTGGGGATGACAAGCTCAACCTGATAACCCAAAATCGCCCCGATCATGGCATAGGCAATTCCCGCGTTGCCGGAGCTGGAGTCCAAGATGATCTTGTCTCGCGTCAACTCTCCAGACCGAATGGCTTCGGTCAACATGCGCAGCACCGGTCGATCTTTAATGGAGCCGCCGGGATTGGACATCTCCCCCTTCGTGTAGATTTCGACGTCGGGTAGCTCATCAGCGAACAGATCTATTTTGACAAGGGGTGTGTTTCCAATCAGTTGAAGGAGTGGATAGTTTGAGAGATCAAAGGAGCTTGTTGATTGCTTACTCATTTGAAGTTTTATGTCCTCTTCATTAGCAAGGTTGCATGATATTGTATTCAAGCAATAACGTCATTTTTGGGGCAGATAGACATCCGGACTCAACTCTTAAACGCTGGACTGGCGACTCCCAAATTCGAGAGGCGGACTCTGAGTAAGGCGCGAATGTAATCTTTAGCGGCTTCTCCTGTCAATTTACCGGTGAGGATATCAGTGACTTCAAACTCTGCGAGTCTCAGCGTTGGACAAAGTCCGTGCAACGGTGGCAGCCAATCTCGAAAAGTGTCGAAAAAGGCGCGTTGGGCTGCTCTCCCGTTGATGAACGGAAAATCCGCCGTTTTGCGTCGAAATCGATCTGTGCCCTTCTGAAGCGCTGATTCTTGATGTCGGATACAGAATTGGGTATATTTTTGGCGATTAAACGCCACAGTTAGATCTGCCGGATAAACGGCTAAGGTCTGCTTTCGATAGGCGGTGAAGTGTTGTAACTCGTCAAACTCGAAAAGAAAATGATAAGGTTCAGGAAAATAGGCATCTGGAATTAAGTATCCATCAGCCTTTGCGAACAAGCCATCCGAATCGCCGCCCATCTGCTCGAAGAGGTCGATAATCATTGGGTGATACCGGCCAAAATGGGTTGCGAGCGGTTTGTTGATCAGCCACTCAAATTGAGCGCGCCGCTCAGCAGGAGCGCCCAATACCGCTTCCACCAGTGCGATGATACCGATCTCAAGACGCATGTTGCGTAATGCGTAATACGCAAATGTGGTCTTGTGCTTCTTACATATTACGTATCACGTGTTACTCCGTAGGTTAAGCACTAGCCTTCTGTTAC
>JAPUIP010000159.1 GCA_027296925.1 Candidatus Poribacteria bacterium
ATCAATGGACGAAACGATTTGGTGGTATGGCCAGGCGTTGATAAAAATTTGAGACCCCTTTCGTTTTTGGATGATGACAGAGATATACTTGTCGATAGCGGTGCTGATGACCTGGCCGCCATATCGCCGATAAAAGGTGGGAATGTCGGTGCCGCCGCCGACAAAGCTGATTCGCAGCGGCGTGCGTGAAAGAATCATGACCTTTCTCCTACGTTGGCGTGGATTTGGCCGCCCCCTTTACAGTGATCCGGATCGGGTTGGTGTAAAACATCAGATCGGGACCGTCGCTGACCACACGCCGGCCGCGAACTCGCAGAACCAACCCCTCGGCCGGAACCGCCACCGTTTCCACAAGGGCAGCCCCTTGAGACTTCGGTGGACGGTGGGCCAACACTTTCACGGCGTTAGTCGTGATAGCTACGAGTTCAATGGCATCGATTCGGTTTGGCTGTCCCGCCCAATCCCGTGCGGGGACAATGAAACGCACACGCGCTGTGACCTGCGTTGATGGGGGCACCTCAATCACTTCACCAACTGAAGCCGGACGAGGCAGCCGTGGGGCTTCGACGGAAAAATCCACCGCTCGGACGATGTGACCGTGCGCAGCAAAGAAGGTACCGGCTCTCAGAGCTTGCAGCACGCCCGCCGGACTTCGTTCTGGAACGTAAATCCAGGTTTCCGAGAATTCGCCGGGCCATCGATCGGCACGCTCATTGTGAAAGTCCGAAAACGCGAACGCCGCCCAGATGTCAATCCCTTTCCCAAGCAAGGTATCCCACGCATCACCAATCCGAGCGGCGGCAGGATCCCAGCGGTCTATCAATTGTTCAATGTATCTCGGATGCCCCGATGGATAATCCCCTTGATGCCCCGGCGAGCCCTCAAAACCGATGGTTAAATCATTAACGGCCTGCCATCTCTCCAAATTCGCGACAGCTTCCAAACTGTTGGGTGTTTTCCGGCTTGGGTGATTGTAGATGACGACGGGCGGAACCCCATCGACCGTCGCGGTTTTGGCCAGCCATCTCAAGCCTTCGGCGGCAAGGGCCTTATCGTGGTTCTCCGGCTTGTCGCCGTCGAAGAATTGCTTGAGCCCCAACAAGATCATCGATTCCTTCGGTGTGGGTTGCACCAGCACGTTGACATGGACCCGTCTTCCCCACGGTGGAACGTTCCATTCCACTCCCGCAAGAATGATCATCTCCGGGTATTCTTTGCGGACACGGGCGATGGTCTGAAAATACGCCGGTGTCGCCGCTTTGAGATTGCGATAGGTGTGGTCCGTAATGGCAACCACATCGCAGCCAAATTCTGCGGCTTTGGCGACAACCTCCGCCACCGTGTGGCTGCCATCAGAAAAGGTGGTGTGGAGATGTAGATCGGCCTTCAGCCACACGCCTTGGCCGACCCAATCCACCTGGCGGATGAACCGCGCTCGGGGTTCGCCGTTACATCGGATAAGCCCCAATGTGGTAATGACGATCAAGATTCCACTCAGAAATGTCTGCTTCATCTTTTCCTCTGGAAGCCGGTGAGTGATACGGAACAACGTGCCTCCTGTGATCTGTCCGGTTGCAGAGGTTTTTGGAAATACGCACCGTGTCGATCAATGCGCTTCAGGACGACGCCTTCAATCTGATGTTCCTTGATATAGTCCTCAACAGCCGCCCGGCATCCGGGCCATGTCCAGTAATCATCCAAAACGATGAAGCCGCCCTCAACAACTTTAGCGTATAATTCCTCGAAAACCACTTTCACAGACGCATACCAATCCGCATCAATATGCAAGAGAGCGATTTTCTTAATATCGGTTGCATTCAAGGTTGAATCAAACCACCCTGGAATAATCTTGACCTGCCCCAACGAAAGACCGAGTTGATTGAAAATCTGTGTCACCTTTTCAATCTCTCCTTGACACCAGCCTTCAAAATAGGCATCTTGGGCGCGTTTGCCATCCTGCACCCCCGGTTGAGGAAGACCACAGAAGGAATCAAAGAGCCAGAAATTTCTCACTTTGTCCTGTGTTTCATCGTCTTGGCATGCCGCGCCCATGATTGCGGCAGAGCCCCCATTCCACACACCGCACTCGACTATATCTCCGGATAGGTTCAGTGCATTTGCCTGTTGTACCAGGTCGTAGAGGTTGATCAGTCGTCTCGCCGACACCATCGTATATTTGGGTTTCACCTGCAAGAGCAGCCAGGACAGCCTGAGCGACTGTTTCGAAGGCTGACGCATGAGGAATTGTAGAATCTCAGGCAGTCCTTTTGCGAAAAACAGGATTTTACCAATGAGAAAATCGGGCGATCGGAGTTGAATCAGATTCATCTTTGGGGTTCTTTGGCGTGTAAATTGACCGGGGCGTGACCTTCATCTCATAAGCGAATGGTAGAAATCGTTACATTGGCGAAACCAGTTCCCGGCAAAAGCCGATGGACCACGCGGTGACCCAGATGGCGATCACCAGTGGGACATGCAGGGCGGTTGAGAGCGATTTCGTTTTGAAAACGGCAAAGAGGAAAACCAGCGACAACAACGCCAAAATCCCCCCGATGCCAACGAAAAAAAGCGTTGGATTCACCACAAAAGAGAGACTGAAAAGAATGATTAAGAGTGGAACACTCAGCCCAACGGCAACATGCGCCACATGAAGGAGTGGGGGCCACTTTTTCCCAAGTTGTAACCGCATGATGGCGTATCGATACATCTGTCGGAAAAAGCGCCCTGGCGTTTCCCGTTTGTAATGCCAAACTTTGACATCAGGAGTGGAAAGCAGTCGGAAGCCGTGTTGTCTAAGCTTATAGTTCAGTTCGACATCAGCGCCGCCCAGCAGATTCTCCTCCAGCGGCATGACGGTGTTTAATGCCTCTCTTCGATAGATGGCGTTGCAGGTCGGAAAATCCTCAACCTCTTGTACCGCATGCTGTGTCTCTTTGTGGCTGGATTTCCCTAAAGAAACTGCGAGCGAAAACAGAAAAGCCACGGCTTTGGCAAATGCGTTCTGTTGACGGGGCAGATGAATCGGCCCCGTGACGCCCGCAATGCCTGGATCGGATTCAAAATACTTGCGGCAATTCTCAAGCCAATTTTCATCAACGATACAATCGGCGTCCGCGTAGGCAATCAAATCTCCCTTTGCCTTTTCAAACCCTAAGCCGACTCCCGTCCGGTGGGACCTTTTGGGATTTTTCACAATGGTCGTATCGTATAAATTGGCAATTTCTCTCGTGTTGTCGGTAGACATCCCATCAACGATTAGGATTTCCATTCGTGCTTTGGGATAGTTGAGGCGCTTGAGGCTTTCCAAACAGTCTTTTAAGGTCCGCTGGGCATTTCTCGCTGGAATGACGATGGAGATGAAGGGCTTTGAGAGAGTATTCATCCGTTGGAGAATCTCATTGATTGAGAGAATGGTGGGGACTTTTCTGAGTTTTAATGCTTAGCATGCTGAGAAAGAAGGCCGAAAAGATGGTCTGAACGCCTAGAACCATGAAGATCGAAGCCAAAATCGCGGGTCGAATCTGATCCAGGGGACCAAAGCCGTTGCGTATCCACACATACGCAATTCTCGCATCCATCGCGAATCCAAACAGGAAGAGAATCAGCCCGAGAATCAATCCCTTTTCCAGATTAAAGATTTGATAGAGACCTGAGATTAATCGATCTTTGCTTTCAAATCCGCACCTCAGCGCATAAGTTTTGGCATAAATGCCGATGTGGAGAATCTGATAGCCTAATAACGTGAGGATGCTTGTCACGGTCATGACGTGAATATCGTAGGCATGCCCGCCGATTTTGACCGGGCCTGGCAGCAGGAGGAAGGTACATAATAACCCCAAAAGGAAGAGAAGCGTACCGGGGACGAGGAAGAGATGGGTGGGACTGTACAACAGCATAAACCGCAGATGTCGCCACGCATCCCGAAACGAATTCAGCTTCGATTCCCCTTGTCGGGGGTAATAATCAATCGGAATTTCTAAGATCTTTAAGCCCTCTTTGATTGCCCGAATGACCATTTCGGAAGCGAACTCCATACCAAGGGTTTGAAGTTTCATCCTCTCAAAGGCTTCCCGCGTAAAACTTCGCATCCCGCAGTGCGCGTCCGAGATCCCGGCGTGGAAAAATAGATTCAGTATCCCGGACAGTATGGGATTGCCCACATACCGATGGGACCAACTCATCGCGCCAGGGTGGATCTCCCCTTGAAACCGAGAACCGATAACAAAGTCGTAGCCATTCTTCAGCGGCGTCAAGAAGGGCTCGAGATTTGAAAAATCATATGTGTCATCGGCATCGCCCATGATGATGTGTTTTCCCCTCGCGGCACCAATCCCTGCCAGATACGCGCTTCCATACCCGCGGACCGGCTGGTGAACGACTCTAGCGCCTTCACTCTCAGCGATAGATGATGAACCGTCCGTTGAACCGTTATCGACGACGACGACTTCCCCTGAAATCCCAAGCTGCTTGAGCGCTCTCAATGCTTTTTGGACGCAAACCCCAACGGTTTGCGCTTCATTGAGACAGGGGATGACGACCGAAACTTCAATCGGATTTCCCCGCGATGAATCTTTGTCCGCTTCGTTCTCGACATCGTCAAATGGGTGTAATTTCGGATCTTCTGACTGAATCATCTTTGACACCTCGTGCGTGAAACGTAAGGAATTTAACCTTGCGAAGGTTTCAAACCTTCGCAAGGTTTTTTCGCAGCAAGCGTCGGTGAGAGCGCAATCCCAATTAGGCCGGGAAGTAAGGAGTTGACAACGAAGAGCGAGAACGCCGCCGCAACCGCAGACTCCATCGGCACACCGTAACGACTCAGAAGCAGAACCGCCGTGCCCTCTCGCAACCCGAAACCCATAATAGAAATGGGCAGACCGCTCACAACCAGAATGATGGGCAGGGTCAACCCCACCTGCCAACCAACAGGCTGAAGGCTAGAAAGTAGAAGATAGAATTGAAGGGTCATCAACCCGAAGCAGACACAGGCAAGGCTTGCGTTGAGAGCGACCAATCGCCGAGGCAGTTGGCGCAATACCCGTAACCGCTCTACCAGCCACGACTTTCGTGAACCCCATTTGGAT
The DNA here is from genome assembly GCA_027296925.1 of Candidatus Poribacteria bacterium. Taxonomy (GTDB): domain Bacteria; phylum Poribacteria; class WGA-4E; order WGA-4E; family PCPOR2b; genus JAPUIP01. The sequence continues at coordinate 5,085 of JAPUIP010000159.1, forward strand.
GTATTTATGACGTGCAGCCCAATAGATATCAATAGCCAGAGCCCACTCACCGCTAAAATACTCGCCAGCCCTATCCACGGTGACAGCATAACGAGACACATCGAAAACAGTCCTA
>JAPUIP010000016.1 GCA_027296925.1 Candidatus Poribacteria bacterium
GCCAGACTCCTGTGCGGTCTTAGCAGCCACGAGTTGGGCTTCGACCTGCTTGAGCGGCCCGTGGACGATCAACCAATCGCGTAGCTTCGTCGTCTGAAACACATCTGACCGAATCCGATGCGTTTCACCTGGCCACTCCTCGAAGGTTACTTCAGCCCCCCAGTCACTGTAGTGTTGCGCGGCATTCTTTGCACGTGGATTGTGTGGTTCGTCCAGTTCACCAACTCCAAAAAAGATAGGTTTGCCGCCAATCTGTTCGGCAGGCGGACGCGCCCCATTCGCATACCCACGTCCGGCGCCGAGTATGATCAGTCCCGCGAGTTTGTCGAGCATCTGCTCGCCCAAAACGGTTGTGGAGTATCCACCCTGACTGTATCCGCCCATGAACACCATCTTTGGATGGACGTTTAAGTGAGTTGAGACAATCGCAAGGGCTTCATCGAAGAATGCTTTCTCGGGTCCGGTGCGCTGGTAAGCTCCTTTATTGTACGCTTTCGTCGCGGAATTCATCCCGACGACGATGAATCCGACGCCGCGTGTGGTCTGTCTGAAGGGCCAGGTTGTTGCTTGACCTCGATAGCCATGATAGCAGAAGATAACCGGCCACGGACGTTCGAGGGTATAGTCGGTCGGCACGTACACAACAAAGGTGTTCTTAGCCTCCGGTGCATTCAGATGTGCCTCTACCCCCGGTGCGAATTCCACAGCTTCAGCACGACTCAGCCACAGACCACACAAGAGTAAAATGTGAAACGCAAAAGAAACCCTTCGTACCTTCCATCTATTCTGGCCTGCCATGTTTGTCATTATCCATTCTCTCAATGACATCGACCAACTTATCGGCACCGAAGCGGATGACGTCTGTGGCAGGCAAGCCCGTTTCCCGTTCTGCCGCTTCAATCGCTTCACGGGCTTCATCCTCAGTGAGGTCAAAGCAGTTGAGCGCAAGCCCAATGACTTTGGCGGGTTTGATGGGTTTGGCAAGCATTTCATATTGACGGATCATCTCCGTCAACGAAGGCAAGGGCACGGTGTACCGGGCGACAATTTTTCGTGAGGGCTGATGACAGAAGATCATTGCGTCGGGCATCGAACCGTGCAGCAGGCCCAACGTGACGCCGGAGTAGCCGGGGTGAACGAGCGAGCCCTGTCCTTCGACGATGAGCAGATCGTGGTTTTTGGCGCCATCGAGGACAATTCGTTCTGATGCACCCGCGGTGAAGTCAGATACCACCGCATCAATGGCAATTCCCCAGCCGGAGATCATCATCCCATTTTGACCGGTAGCGCAGAATTCGGCATCCAATCCACGATTTCTCGCCCTGTCAGCAATCTCGATGCTTGCCACCATTTTTCCGACTCGACAATCGGAGCCGACAGTCAGGACGACGGTGGAATCGACATCGGCGGCTTTACAGGTTGCGACGGGTAGATTCGCCGGAGGTTTTCTCACATCCCACAGGATGACATTGTGACGTTTTGCCAGATCCGCAAGTTGCGGGTCATCGCTCAGAAACCGATGGAGTCCACTCATCACATGCAGACCGTGTTCGATAGCCTCCTGCAGGATGGATCGCCATGCCTCGGGCAACTCGCCGCCCGGCGGTGCAATCCCAATCGCCAGCATCGTTGGGTGCAATTCCATCGCCTCCGCGAGGCTGCTAACGACTGGAATCCCCCTCCCAACCTCGATAACTTCGCTGACATCTTTCCCCGCTTTTGTACTGTCGATAACAGCAACGACGTTATCCGGCAGGTAGCGCACCAACACCGTCGCGGTCTTGGATTCGAGAATGCCGAATGAACCTTCGGCGAGAATGACCATTTTATGTTTGTTCGGTTGTAATCGCCGCTCCATGAAATTCTACTCCGTTCAAATTTTTCTTCATCTCAAGGACTACAAGACAACGGGACTCTTTGATTCGCTGTGTGCCAATTCGGCAGATGGATGGGAAATTAACGCTTTCGTCGAAAAACAGGGCAGATCAAACGCCTCCGCCACTCCCTGAAAACAGATTTTTCCGTCGGCGATATTCAGTCCTTTCGCCAGGGCGGCATCTTCGCGCATTGCGCCTTGCCAGCCTTTGTTAGCCAGCGCGAGGACATAAGGACGGGTCACATTTGCCAACGCATACGTTGACGTTCGTCCAACAGCGCCGGGCATATTTGTCACGCAGTAATGCACAACATCGTCTTGGATAAATGTTGGATTTTCGTGAGTTGTTGGGCGTGTGGTTTCAATACAGCCCCCCTGATCCACGGCAACATCGATACACGATATTCCGATGGCTTAACCGCTTTGGGAATGCCGATGATCATATGAGTAACGACCTTAATCTGATATACTGTCTATCTGTTTATTCAGGTGCTTCCAGTTGGTCTGCCAGCGTTCGCAGCCAATTCACGAATTCTCTGACTTCGGTCTCGAATCGATGCCATAATGGGAAATGGCCCGTGACAAGATGCTGAAGCCGTTGTGGCTCTAATTCAAAGCCATAGAGGTTTCGCACGACGTGTCGAAAGGCAAGGTACTCTTGAAGTCTTCGCACGGTTTCCGACGTTAACACCGCTGGACGTTCCCTATATGACATGCTCATCCGGCTCAATAGCCGTCGGTGCCAGTCTTGACCGGTAGGCAAAGCACCGTTTAGGTCAGAGGCGATGAGTCGGAAGATTCGCTCACAACCGTTATAAAAGTTGTGCAGTTTCAAAGCAAGGCTCTCGTATAAGAAATTGGCAAGCTCACTATGCTGTTGTATTTCCGCTTGTACCTGTCGGATTTCACCTTCCAAACGCTTCAAAGGTTTCAGTTCAACTTCGATATCCGTTGCCAGTCCACGGATTTCATCGCTATTGATCTCTCGCATAGATTTGCTCTCCGGTTGCCAAGACGTGGTGGCGAAAGTGCGGGGTGAGATCTTCTAATGGTTTTAGATCAACCCACACCGGTGACACGCAATTGACTGCCGCCAGCGCCGCAAAATACTGAGCCGATGGGATGCCCTCGACTGCCAGATCAATATCGGATGCGTCCGCAAAACGCCCCTTCACCAGTGAACCAAAAAGGATAATTTGCGTCGCACCAAATTCAGAAACGAGCAGATCAACAATCCGTTCTAAATCCGCCCGTGCTTGCTGAGCGAGGCGCTGATTGTGCATCCGTTGGTCGGATCGACGACGACGCCAATAGCCTACATAATCCTCTTGAGTTTGCATAATCGCGCTGCACGGAATGTCAGGATGTTATGGGGTGTAAAGCTTGCGCGACGGAGGCATAGATTCACTCATTCGCCCGTTTGTGAATCCGTCGTTTCGCCGATTCGTCTGCCCTGCGCCTGGCTCTGTATCTGGTGGGCAATGACCCGCACCGGCGTTCCTTTGGGGGGAATGACATCGGTATTGACGCGGTAGGTACGGTCGTCTTTTCCGCCGGGCAGCGGGTGATTGAAAATCGAGTCGGGGTCGCGGTAGACGGCGATGATGTTGTGGAACAGCTGTGCGGTGAATTGGTTGCGGATGAACCGTCCGCCTGTGAAAACCCAATGGGTTCGCTGCATCGGATGCCCTTCCATCGTATTCCACACCAGTTCCTCCGCCCGACGCCGGACAGTTGCCCCGCTACGTTCCCATTCCACCCAAATCTCGACCGCATCCCCTTCGGGCGTGTGTGGGTCGCCTTCGACAGTCAGGTTCATGCCCGGATTCATGTTCAGGCGGAGTAGCGCAAGCTGTATATGGATGGGTTCGGCATCAAGCATAATGAGGCTTTCATGGGTCTTGCCGAGTTTGCCGACCGCGAAAAATTCAATGATGGTATCGTCGCTGATGATATTGATTTCGCCACTCACGACAACGTCGCGCTTATTGACATCAACGGTAACATCGCCAATCTGGTAGACCCCCTCGCTGATTTCGCGGATGGCGGAAGTGGGATCGATGGCCTCAGCAGATTTTGGACGGATGGTCAGTTCTTGAGATGCGATATTGTTGCTGCGATTCAAATCCGAGATCTGCGCATTGGAATCAACGTGGATATAGATTTCGTATTTTCCGGGCTCAGTTGCCACCCAGTTAACCGCGGTGGTCGTTTCGTCAAGGTTGGCGTTAAAGATCACTTCCTGAGCGTCGATCCGCTTTCCGCCTTGTTCTGGGTTTCCGCTGTAAAAGTCGACCTGGACGCTTGCATCGATTGGCGCGCCTGTATTCGTCAGGGTCACACTGATTCGTACCGGTTCACCAACGCGTGGGGAAGGGGGAGAAAATCGGAGGCTACGGTTGACGGCTCCCAGGTCCGGATGGGCCGATCTCGGCCGGGCGCGACTCAGAAACAGCAAGGCAAAGCAGGTGGTTGGAAAGTAGTCCTCGTGATCGATCCAGTGTCCATCGGGCTGCTGCTTGGTGACGAGCATACTCGCGATCTCATCGTACCAGTTATGTCCCACAAGCGTTTCCAGTTTGGGAGGAATGTCGCAGAAGCGTTGCA
>JAPUIP010000160.1 GCA_027296925.1 Candidatus Poribacteria bacterium
ATGGGTTTTGGTTTGTCCCTTCGCGTAGCCGGTCCTCGAACGAAGTGAAGGGCTCGAGGGCAGGCTTCTCAGCCGAGGACAAGTTTTCCTTCGGTCGCCGCCCCTCGAAGCTCGGGATTTCACAACTGAACTTGGTCGTTAACCAACACATTTTCTTACTGTTTTTAGCCAAACCGGTCGCGACCCTGGGGTGCATCGAAGTCAATGTCCGGTCCAACTGGCACTATCTGTGTCGGGTTAATATCGTCATGCGTGACGTAGTAGTGTCGCTTGATGTGGTCGAAGTTGACCGTTTCGGCGATTCCATCGTGCTGGTATAGGTCACGCAAGTAACTATCGAGGTTTGGGTAATCCACAATGCGCCTTTTGTTGCACTTAAAATGACCGTGATAAACCGCATCAAAGCGAATTAGCGTGGTAAACAACCGCCAGTCTGCTTCCGTCTGCTGATTACCAATGAGATACCGTTGATTGGAGAGCCTTTCTTCAAGCTGGTCGAGTGCATCAAACAGGCCGTATACCGCTCGCTCGTAGGCTGTCTGAGTGCTTGCAAACCCAGCACGGTAGACACCGTTGTTGATGTGCGGATAAACCAGGTCATTGACCATATCGATTTCGTCGCGAAGGGCTTCCGGGTAAAAATCGAGGTCACTGTCGGTGAAGTCATCAAACTCGCTGTTGAGCACCCGCATGATGTCATCATCAGCGTTGCTCACGATTCGATGGGTCTTCTTATCCCAGAGGACCGGTACGGTTACACGGTCATCGTAATCTGGGCCGCTTGCTGTGTAGGCCTCGCTGAGAAAAGCAAATCCGTTGACCGGGTCTTTACTGAACCCGGGTCCATCGCGAAACGCCCAGCCACGCTCATCGCGAATGGGGTCAACAACGGTCATTCCGATAACATCTTCAAGCCGTTTCAGCTTCCGCATAATAATGGCGCGGTGTGCCCACGGACAAGCAAGAGAGACGTAAAGATGATAGCGATCCGATTCCGCGGGATACCCTGAATCACAATTGCGGGTTACCAAATCCCGAAATTGGTATTCTTGCCGCTTGAATTCGCCCTGGTCGTTATGCTCTGTGGGAAAAATCATACGTTTCTATCCTCCGTTTGCGTGATAGTCCAATGACGCGTATTTCTCAATTCAAGTCACATAGTAGCACTTCGGACTCTTCTGTGGCTCGGATGTCGAGTGCAGTTTCGTCACTCACCATCGCACTATCGCCCGCCTGTAGCGGCTGCCCATTGAGCATGACCGAGCCATGGGTGACCTGTAGCCAAGCGTGACGTTCTGACTTCAGTTGATGCGTGACCTTCTCATCAGGGTTCAGCAGCGTCACGAAGAGATCGAGGTCTTGATTGATGCCAATAGACCCATCGCGCCCATCCGGGGAAGCGACGAGGCGTAGACGACTCCGTTTCTCTTCGGCGGCAAAGTGCAGTTGTTCGTAACTCGGTGCAATCCCCTTTTCCTTCGGCAGAATCCAGATCTGTAGAAAATGCACCGGTTCCGATGACGACGGATTGTATTCGCTATGCGTAATCCCTGTGCCGGCACTGATACGCTGTACATCGCCGGCGTGAATTACTGATCCATTGCCCATGCTGTCCTTGTGTTCAAGCGCCCCGGAGAGGACATAGGTGATAATTTCCATATCCCGATGCGGATGCGTTCCGAACCCCCTTCCCGGCTGCACGCGGTCTTCATTGATGACACGCAGATCGCGAAAGCCCATATATCTTGGATCGTAATAATTGGCGAACGAGAATGAGTGATACGTATTCAACCAGCCTTGATCGGCATGACCGCGTTCATTGGATGGACGTCGTGTAATCATATGTATTCCCTTCTGATTTTGTATTTCTGACTGCCTGAGTCGAGAATCAGAACAATACGCAGGCAGCCGTGTCGGAGACGGATTTAGGCCAGGTTTACGTCCCACTGAAAGACAATCCCCAGCATCTCCTCGCGGTGGTCCCGTAACATCTCATACAGCTTTGGCGCCTCGGTGACCGGCGCCCGATGTAACACCAACGGCTCAATCTGGATGGTTCCCCGGCGCACAAAGTGAAGCACCACCTGCAGGTCATCGAGGCTGAAGTGGCAGGAGACTTCGATGGAGGCTTCCCGTCCATGGAACATGCTCCATGGAAAAACGGTGTCGCCACGCACAGCGATTGCACCGATTACCCCCCGATAGGCAAGCAGATTGTGCTCATGAACCTCCGCGAAAAGCGGCGGGTAACCCGAAGCATCGATGATCCGATCGTAAGGGCCACCTTCCTGGAGGGCTTGGTAGGTGTTTTCCTTCGTCGCGTTGAGGACGCGGTGTGCCCCGGCTTTCTCTGCAATCTCCAATCGCTTGTCAATGACATCTGTCACGGCGACCTGCGCCCCAAAGGCGCGTGCCGCTTGCGCCGCAAACTGACCGATGAGTCCGGCGCCAACAACCCAAACGCGATGTCCATCTGCAACGCGGCAGCGTCTGACGGCACGCATGGCCACGCCAGCGACGCCGAATAACGCGCATAATTCTGGATCGACGTCATCTGGCAGCGGGAGGCAGAGGTGTGAACGATAAGCGTTTGTATCGGCGTCATCGACTTCCTGTACATGCCAACCGCGGTGGCCAACGTACCGTCCGAAAAAAAGGCGATCACCTTCCTGAAATCCACTTACCGCAGATCCAGTCTTTTCAACGATGCCAACATGCTGATAGCCGTGCCGTCCCGGATAGCTTTTCCAGTTAAAATCTCCCATCATGGCGTGGCGTTCCGTGCCGTTAGTCACACCGGAGTATTGCGTGCGGATCAGGATTTCCGCTGGGCCTGGCTCCGGTGCCGAGCCCAGATCGAATAAGCCCGCAACGCCTTGCTCTGGAAATTCAATGCCAAGGTTTAACATCAGATCTTCTCCTTATGATACAGGTCGCCTATATGCAGGCAATGAGACGTTCAGCTCGGTTCTTCGCTCATTCCGAATACGCTGGCTTGAGGTTTTCAAAGGTGAGTGGGGATAGGCTGCTCGCATCCGAGATCGAATGTCTATACTCCGGTAGCCTGTTTTCCCGCGACGTGATCGTAAATGACGGTGCGAGCGTAACCGTCTCATCATTGATTTCATCGCCGCGACGAACGCCAATACGCCACTCATTTTCGTATAGGTCTGCGCCAAATGCGACGAGCGGGATAGCCATTTCAGCCGTCCAGCCGGTTTCAGTGGCAACCGTGCGACTAAGCCAGTCTAAGTTCCAGGCGTAATCGGACCGCCTGGCATCAATCTGTATGCCAAGCAAATTCACGCCAAAGAGGTACATGTTGGTCTCATGGACATTGAGCCATCCCACTTTTTTGCGAACGATGTAGGTCTGTTTCTTATCCGTATCGCTGATGAGCCACTCAGCCCCCTTCTGCTTGACTGAAATGGTGGACTTTTTGGAAAGCGACATATCGTTCGTTTCAAAGACTTGCAGCAAGTCCTCCGATAGAACGAGATCGTCTAAATCGCTTTGGAACGCCAAAGCCATGCGAAACCGTTCCTGCGTCTCGTA
>JAPUIP010000161.1 GCA_027296925.1 Candidatus Poribacteria bacterium
CACGCACTTTGTATGGATAGAACTCGACCCAGTGCGGGTCCATGCCGATGTTTGGATGCGCTTGATCGATAATCTTTGTGAACAACGCTTCCCAACGTTTCATCCATGCCTGCCACCGCTCGGCTTTCGTTTTCTCAAACACTACACCGCCACCATGTCCAGTCAAGATAAAATCGGGAGCATGGTCGAGAATCTGTTTCGGCATGTCTCGATAACTCGATACCGGCGTGCGATTCTTGGGGATGAACGAATGGATATAGTCGCGGTTTTCACGGAAACTGACGCCCGAAATATTGTCGCCGATGCATAGGAATTTCTTTTCGTCTGCTGTGAACCAAATCAGGTGATGATAAAGCGTCTGGCCGGGATGTTGTTCCATAAAGAAATCCACCCCCCGCCATCGGAACGGTTCACCCCGTTCAATAACTCGATCGACCGCGCATCCTTGTGGTACGAGACACGGCATATCGTAATTCTGCGGATTCTCCAAGATGTCCTTCAGTTCTGGCGAGGACGCCAATTTCGTTCCATATCGCGTTTTCAACGCGGGATAACCGGCGAGATGGTCGTCGTGGTAGTGCGATGGCAGGAACCACTCCACCGTTTCGATGTCGAGTTCGGTTTTGAGGTACGGTGTCAAGTGATCGATGAATCGGTGTGGGTTCGCGCTGATTGGGGCATTGGACGTGTATCCACAGTCAATGAAGAGTGCATGACCGGCGTTGTCGCGCACGATGTATGTTCGGGCAACTGCGTTGACGACTTCGTAAACATGCGATGTCAGTTGGCGAAATTCAGGACGATAATATTCAAAAGCGTGTCCGTGAAATAGCTCATACAATTCTTCCATTGGGCCTTGAAGCTCGGCGAAAGCGGCTGATGTTGGGGAAAATGGTTTACCGTGTCCCGGCAGGATGAGGTCAAGCTCAAGATTCGAGATAGTCTGCAAACTCTCCAAATGGTTTACGTGTCCCTGAAACGACATGTATTGCCACTGGCTCCAGAAATATTCGCGAATTTTCCCCGGGCGAGTCATTAAATCTCCACACGCCAAGACCCGCTTTCCATCAATTTCAAACTGATAGCCGACCGAGCCGAATGTGTGTCCCGGCAACGGGACGACATCGAAACGAATACCGCGCCACATCACCGACTCATAATCATAGGCATACTGGTCAGCGCGGATGTCATTCAACACGCCCCTTCCGGGATAGTACGATGTGTAGTTATCGTAGGTGTCGTATGACGCTTTAAGCAGATCGGTCTCTTCAAAGAAGCGGCGTTCGGCGAAGGGAATGACAACCCCCGCGCCTTCTGCTTGGAAGCGTTCTACTGAGGAACATTGGTCGCGGTGGAAATGGGTCAATAGAATGCGCTCGACCAAGCAATTGTCAATCGGAAACTCTTCTGGCGTCAAGTGTGTTCCACAGTCAATCAAAAGGAGTTTGTCATCAACGCAGATCGCATAGACGCTACATGTGTCTTCAATGAAGAAAAGGTGGTCGGTCAATTTTCTGAACATGCTTCATCCCCTGTATGTCGCTTTTGCGGCAAACGACTAAAGTGTAACAAAGTCAGGATAGAATTGTATCATAGTTCATCAAAAAATTAAACCGGATTTTGCTTTGAATTTTTCGATTGATTCAGCGGATTAGCTCTGGTAAAATGATACCAAAATTACAACAACGGCAAAAGGACAGAAAATGGTAGATAAACAATTCCTCCTCAATGATGCCCAGATGCAGCAGTTCATCGCTGATGGTTATATCACCGTCCGAGCCGATTATCCACCGGCTTTCCACGCGCAGATCTGTCAACAACTCGACACGGTGTTTGAACATGAGGGTAATATCGGCAATAATATTTTGCCCCGCATCCCCCAGATTCAGCGGGTTTTCGATCACCCAGCGTTGCGTGGTGCCTTAACCAGTCTCGTTGGCGAGGGTTACATCATGAACCCACACCGTCACTGCCACCTTAATCCACCTGGGAGCAACGGTCAGCATTGGCACAAGGACTGTTATGTCTTTGATCACAACATACGTCATCCCCGCTTCCACTGGATTCTTGCGCTCTATTACCCGCAGGATACGACCGAAGACATGGGACCAACGGGGATTTTGCCTGGGGCGCACTTTTACAAAACAATCAGCGACGCCGACCCGCAGCGTACCCGTGAGCCAGCGTTACCGTTGTGTGGCGAAGCCGGCACAGTGGCGCTCGTCCATTTTGACGCATGGCATCGGGCGACTGCAAATCAAAGCGCCAAGAAGCGGTATATGTTGAAATTCCAGTTCGCACGAATGCGCGAGCCTTCCGCGCCTTCCTGGAACCACCGGAGTCATGTATGGGAGGCAGAGACTGATGGGACATCGATGGGTGTCTGGAATTGGCTGTGCGGCAACGGATGGTGCACTCAGGATATTGCGGCAAGTTCGGCAGCATTGGTAGACGCTCTGGATGATGCCTCAGAAACAGCGCGCCTCAATGCCGCTTATACACTTGGGATGATAGGGGAATCGGTTGTGCCCACGTTAATCGATACAATGCGCCGACAGACCATTGCATCAATTGAGGAAACAACCGCTAAACCGCCCGACAATCTTCACGGCACCAATCCGACAGCTGGCTGTGCCGCGCAAGCATTGTCCGTGATTGGTCTTCCCGCCGTCTCCGCTTTGGTGGAAATATTAGATGATAAACATTGGTGGGTGCGTGCAGTTGCGGCGGATATTCTGACGAAAATCGGTCCCGTGGCTAAACAAGCAGTATCGCCTTTGACGAGACTCGCAAACGATGAACATTGGTGGGTACGTCGCAATGCTATCGAGGCGTTAGGGACTATCGGGTGCCCCTCTTCGACTACCGTGCGTCTTTTGGTAGAGAGGTTACGAGATACAGATTATCGGGTGCGTCGTAACGCGGCGATAACTTTGGCGAAGTTTGGTCAACTTTCCGCACCGGCTATCCCTGCATTGGTAGACACACTGGAAGACGAAAACCGATATAATCGTTTTTATGCGGTGTCTGCGCTACGTCATATCGGCACGCCCCCGGCGGAGGACGCGCTTTTGGATGCGCTCTTCACCGCCCGCTGGTGCCCGATAACCACCAAGGAAAGCGCATTCTGATGAGGTTAGATAGCTGTGGCCCCTTGATATTATTCGTCTGACTGTGCCTGTTTCCAACGTTCATGCAACTCCGTCGCTTTCCACCACGACGGACCTTTCGGCTGTTCCAAAATCATCGGCTTGATAAACGCCGCCGCTTTCTGCAACCCTTCCTCGATTTCGATGTACTCACTCTCCATCTCAAGCGAGAGGATGCCCTCGTATCCCAAAAAGCGGAGGGGCGGTTATGGAGGGCCCCCCGGGGGGGTGTGGGTGCGCCCAGCGGGGCGCGGGCG
>JAPUIP010000162.1 GCA_027296925.1 Candidatus Poribacteria bacterium
TGCGGAGTGAGGAACTGAATCGGTGGCGTAGCCCGATAGACCTGGTGCCACTTCTCAACGGCGCGTTTGAAGAGTTGGAGACGCTCGTTGAACTTGGCAACGGCAAACAGTGGGATGGGGCTGAACAACTCGTAGAGGTTCTGCTGAGTGACGATCCGATTGCAACCGTGGATGCGCTCAAAGAGGCGTTCAAGGAAGGGGCAACCTTGACGGAATTGACACAGACGCTGACATACGCGGCAGCGATGCGAATTGCCTGTTTCCACACGAAAAACGAGTTTGGCGACTGGATTGCGGTGCTGCACACCTATACCTACGCCAATGCGCTCCATCAGTGTGCAAAACGGGCCCCGTCGTTGGAACTTGCCCGCGGCATCTTTCATGGAGCGATGGCAATTTACTTTGATCGATGGTTCAATATGCCGGCGGCTCGGCTGCCACAGCATCGACGAGAGGCAGATACACTCCCGACGGATGCCGATGAACTGCTGACCGGTTTCGTGGACCTCCTGAATACGCAAGCAAATGTGGATGAGGCCGCGATGTACGTCTACCGCTACTTGTCGCTCGGTCACCCCCGTGACGCAATTATTCAGCAGTTAGGGCACATCCTGTTGCGTGAAGACGCAGAGTTCCACTCCTTCCAAATGCTTGAAGCTGTGCTACACCAAGTCGAGGAGTTGGACGAAGCGCGCGCCCAGATGACGCTGGTTGCGGCAGCGCGGTACTTAGCTGCGCATGCGCCAACCGCTCGCGCCTTGCGTCAGACGGCGAATCTGGCGTTGCGGCTTCATCGCGGAGAAGACCTATCCGCCGATAATCCGGATGAAGCGGTCGAATAAAAACATAATCGGAGTTGCTACCCACGAACGCAGCCGTCCAGCGTATACCTACAATGGCTCTCACGGAGCGCTGATGTGCGGATAGTTCAATGGCATCCCGGTCTTTCCCAGGTCATAGTGAGCAATGTGCCACCGTCCCAAGTTCGCACTGAGGAAGAGATTTCGGTCGCGACCACAGAAGGCGATATTCGTTGGGGCAGCGATGGCCGTTCCTTCGTAGTCCTCGGCCAGCACGTCTAGCACACCGTCCGGCGTCAGGCGGTAGATGCGATCCGGACGGTAGCAGGATATGTAAAGGTTCCCTTCGGTGTCAAACGCCAATCCGTCCGGCACGGTCCCTGGCAAGTGGACCAGCGTTTCAACCGCGCCGGCACTGCCGTCCGCGTTGATTTTAACGCGGTCAACACGAGGTGGATTGAGGCTCATGGTGACATAGAGGTACTCACCATCCGCGTCCATGGCCAACCCATTGGGAAATTGGGTCAGGCGCCGACACCAGATTTTTCCCTTTCCACTGGGAGCGATCCTGAAGATGCAGCCGTTATCCTGCTTCCATTCACCAGAGTGAGACACGTAAAGATTTCCATGACGATCGAACACGGGGTAGTTGGCGGCGTTGAGCGGCTGCTCGTCGGTGCCATCGCAGTAGACGCCGACTGTCCCGTCCGGTTCGATCCGTTTGACATTGCCACTGCAGACGTAAAGACGGTGCTGCCCGTCTTGGGCGATTCCTCCCACGAATCCGCCCGTATTGGCAAATTCCTCGAATTTCTGCTTCTCTACATCGATCCGGTAGACCTGCCCGAGCTCGCCGCCGGCATAAGCAAAACCGTCGGAGCCCCAGCAGATACATTCGGGGTGGTCCAGCCCACCGGTAAAATCGCCAATGAAAACTGAGACCTGTGTTTCTGTGTCTAGAAGTGCCATGGTTCGATTACCTCCTGCTGCCATTGAAAATGCCCTGGCGATGATTTTTGACTGGAATTTTGGTGCGTGAAAGTTGCAATCCTTGGCAAATTTATAAGAGCGAGTTAGACATAGGGGAAGTTCTCATCGTAAGGCGCTTGCGACATGTCCAGGAGTAGGTTCGCCAGTCCATCAGCATGAGCTTGCACAATCGCTTTCCCCTTCTCTGCGGACGACGCCCGGGTTTCACCGCCGGCGCTGACAGGGACGTAGCGATGCCAAGGCCGGACGAAATACGCATTTGCCAAAGCCTCAACCCGCAGGCGTCCGACGGGGTTGTTCGCCAATTTATCCTTGCGCACCAGATCTGGACGAATCCACATCATGCGGGAGGTTTCACTCTCGCCGCCGTGGTCGCTCGGATGCTCGATTGGACTGACGAACCCTTCTGGAGCGATACCCGAGGTCAAGCAGACAAAAGGCATATCGTCCATGCCGCTGATCTCTCGCAACGCAGCCTGGATGGTGGCCGGATTCCCGCCGTGGCCGTTGACGATAACCACCTTGTTGACGCCGTCGTCTTTACACTGCGTGACGATGTCCACGATGACGGCCATCAAGGTGCGGATGCCGATTCGTAGGGAAAAAGGGAACGCGCGGAAATTGGCGTTATTCGTGATCGGCAGCGTTGGATAGAGTAGGACGCGAGCGCCCTGGCGATTGGCTTGTTCCACAGCAAGACGACATAGCCGCGTCACCTGGTAGGTGTCGGTGCCCATCGGTAGATGTGGGCCATGCGGCTCGGTAGAACCAAGCGGCAGCACCACGACTTCGGGACCGAAGGCGCGGACTTCCTCTACCGTCATCTCCTCGAGAAGCCCCGGAAAAGCCCGGCCCGAACGGATTTCGTCCATCTTTATACCTCGATTGTTCGGTTGGGATGTTCACCGGTTATTGAGAAAACTGCGTTCCTTTTCGCGCTTCGGACAGCACACGTATCGTCTCACGCGAAGTGGCCGGATCAACCGGCGGAGGTGTGCCGTTTCGAATGGCGTCGTAAAGCTGGTCGTAGAAAGCTCTGCCGGGTTGGGCTTTCGCTTCAAGTTCCACTTCCTCGAACTCGATCTCTTCGCCGCCTGTCACACCGTATTTGCGGCCCGTTGCCAAGGGGGTATCGATGACTTCAAGCGGCTGCAATTCACCTTTGACGTAGCGCAACACCGCTTTCCCCGAACCCGTTACCGTGAGTGAGCCGCGTGTGCCCATGAGCGTCCAAGAAGGCAGCGATGCCGCACAGGCACTCGTCAGTTCCAGATCGATCACGCGGCCATTTTCCCCCCGCATGACCACCTTGACGTGATCTTCGGTATCACCCGGTTGGAGGATCTGCTGAAGGTCCCCAAAGACATCCACGATCGGCGATTCCATTAAGATAACGCACTGGTCAACGGCGTGGACGTCATTGTTGTTGAGCAGACCGCCGCCGTACTTTTGCAGCGTCTGCCAGTCGTTGCGACGGCGAAAACCGTAACCGCCCGAGCGGATGAAGAACACATCGCCCAGCCGCTCGTCGTTTAGCATCTGCTGAATGAACGTAAAGTCTTCCGCCCAACGACGACTCTGATGAACGGTCAGGATTTTGCCAGTGCGCTCGGCAGCCGCAAGCATCCGGTCCGCGTCTGCAAAAGCGGTCGCCATCGGCTTTTCAGTCAGTACATGCCGTCCTGCCTCAAGTGCTGCAATGGAATGGTTCGCGTGGTCTACCGAGGCGGTCGCAACAACGATGAGTTCGGCATCGCAGCCCTTCAGCAGGGAAGAGAGGTCATCGAACGGCTGCGCTCCTGCTTCTTCCTCTGCTTGCCGCTGACGATCTTTGTCGGGGTCAGCGACGGCGACCACGTGAAAATCTTCGCGCTGTTGCATCGTGCGGACGTGGATGTTCCAGCCGGCGCGCCCCAGACCAATGACTGCGGCACGAATGGGGGGAGATGGATTCATTGTATGATTCCTCCTTTGACGCTTGATGTAGTTTGACTTTGGTAAATAGTATCCACTGATTTTCTAACTTTTCATTGCTTTTCGGGTTTAACTCAG
>JAPUIP010000163.1 GCA_027296925.1 Candidatus Poribacteria bacterium
CAAATCGAGGCCGGCGCTGATGCATTGACCTTACCAGACCACGCCACCGGCGACCTGGTTAGTGGCGAGTATTATGAGCGGTACCTGCGCGACCTGCATATTGAGTTTGCCGAGCGGATTCCGATTCCGCTGATTCTGCACATCTGTGGGCGAACGGTGGACCGAATGAAGTATATCGCGCAGACGGGAATGGCCGCCTTTCATTATGATTCTAAGAACGAACCTGGCGAGTCCATGGAAGTGATGAAGGATCAAATCTCTCTGGTAGGAAACATCAACAACCCGGAAACGCTGTTTGCAAGAGGGCCTGAAGCGGTTCGGCAGGAGGTTTACAAAAACCTCGATGCCGGTGTGCAGCTCGTTGGACCGGAGTGTGCGATTCCGCTCCAGACCGCGATTGAGAATCTCACAGAGATTCCCAAGGCGGTGCGTGACTGGCATAGTGAACACGCGGCAATGAATTAAGTTCCTCAAGGAAGTCAGTGGAGGCGTGCTATGAATTGGCAGGAACTATGTGAGCATCCAAATCTGCAAAATTTACCCTTTAAGATTGAACTGAATGAAAAGGGAAAAGTCTTAATGTCTCCGGTTAAAGTATATCACGCTGCATATCAAGCTGAAATCTCCTATCTGTTACGCTCACTACTGAAGGCTGGAAGAGCACTGGCGGAATGTGCGATAAAAACCCGCCTCGGAACTAAAGTGGCTGATGTTGCCTGGGCATCACAGGAACGCTTTGAGCGGATTAAACATGAAACAGAATGTTCGGTTGCCCCGGAAATCTGTATTGAAATCTGGTCTTCCAGCAATACGGCTGATGAAATAGAAGAGAAGATCAATTTGTACCTCGAGAGTGGTGCTAAGGAAGTATGGGTCTGTGAAAGAAACGGAGATATAGATTTCTATGATTTAGCGGGGAAGCAGGAACATTCCGCATTATTTCCAGCATTTCCAAGCAAAATTGACCTATAGTTGATGAAAAGTTAAAGTGACCTCAGGCTGCTATATTGCCAATTGCAGAGTTGCTTTACGAGGATTATCCAAAGTTCAAAAGTGAGAAAAAATGGCAGAAATCACCGACATCGAAAATGAATTTATCCGGGAAGAAATCGAGGAGTATTTGGAGCGACCCGATGAGATAGAGCGCACCATTAACACGTTTGCCCAAACCAGCCCTGCCATGCAGGCGATCGCCGCCGCGCTCATTGACGGGGGCCATCATACCGTGGATGAACTGACAAAAGAGGCTTTAGAGGCGGGCGTCGAAGCGCTAGAAATCATGGATGACGGCCTCATCTCCGGAATGGGCATTGTCGGGATCAAGTTTCGAGACAACTTCATTTTCGTTCCGGAGGTTCTGGCGTGCGCGCGGGCAATGAAGGCTGGCATGGCCTATGTCGAGCCGATTCTTTCTGAGTCGGGAATCGATCCGATCGGCGTAGTAATCATGGGGACGGTGAAAGGTGATCTGCACGATATTGGCAAGAACCTGTGTATCATGATGCTACGTGGGTCAGGTTTTGCTGTGCACGATCTCGGTGTGGATACTTCGGAGGACGAGTTCATCGAAGCGGTTGAGAAGTACGAGGCGCGTCTCCTGGGGATGTCGGCGTTACTGACCACGACCATGCCGAATATGGGAAAGACAATTGAAGCGTTTATTGATGAGGGCCTCCGTGAAGACGTCAAAATTATGGTAGGCGGGGCGCCGGTAACGCAGGAGTTTGCCGATGACATGGGAGCGGATGGGTACGGCAAAGATGCGGTTGAGTGCGTGGAACTTGCCAAGCGTCTTCTTACAGAAGAGGATGAAGAATTCTAGGATGCACGAAATTTAATATGCAGAAAATCGACAAAAAAGAATATCAGAAACGTCTGGATAAAATCACTGAACTGTTCTCAAGCATGATGGTTCATGCCGAGGAGCAAGCGACTTATCGCTGTCCGTACAAGAACCGTTCCAATCAGTGCACCGCAAAGTTCGGGTGTCGAAATCAGAGGAAACCGCCTATCAAGGGAGATTTGCTGGTGTGCGGTGGAGACGACAAACTGGACTATCGCAGCGCGTGGGAGACTGAGGCAGTAGAAAGTATGCACATTGAGGATATTGACAACGGCATGGGTACAATCACGCATGACGGCAAGAAACGCAGCCTCTCAACCGGGAAGACTATTTTCGACTACGCGGATGAACTGGCGGTTCAGGTGCCGACTTCCTGCTTTCGTACCGGACAGTGTCACGAATGTATCGTTGAGATTCGGCAGGGCATGGAGGCGTTAGTGCCTCGAAACGAAGCAGAATCGTTTCTGCGCGAGAACTACCGTCTTGCCTGTCAGGCGGTCGTCCAAAACGCGGATATTGATATTGAATTCTCTCCCCTGGGCCGCACACCGCAGATCCTCACGCTGACTCAGGAGAAGGCTGTCGAACTTGATCCAATCGTCACACGCCGAGGCGATCTCGTCTACTATGACGATGAAGCCATCGACAAATATCGCGGTCATCTCTACGGCTTGGCGATAGACCTCGGCACCACGACCGTGGTGGTTGACCTGGTTGACCTGGAAACCGGTAAGAGCGTCCATGTCAGCTCCTTTGAAAATCCGCAACGATTCGGGGGCAGTGATGTCATGAACCGCATCTCTTACGACGGTGAGTTTGGTGGGGAGTTGCGCAAGGCGATTATCAACGCGCTGAACCACGAAATCCTGGAAATGGGAGAACGTCTCGGATTCGTTCGTCAAGAGATCTATGAGATTGTTGTGGTGGGCAACTCGACGATGCGTGACATTTTCTTTAGGTTGGATGTGCAGCCCATTGGTCAGAAACCCTACAAGTCCGTGATCGAACATGCGTATCTCGCCGGTGAGCGCAAGACCACTTCGCTCATCGAGAAGACTCGACGGTTGGGGCTTCGCGCGAACCCGAAAGCCAAAGTGTATAGTTTGCCGTTGATCGCCAGTCACGTTGGTGCAGACACAACCGCCGACCTGGTGGCTATCGACATGGCATCACAAAAAGAGGTCATCATGCTGGTGGACGTGGGCACAAACACGGAGGTGGTTGTGGGACATGCCGGGCGGCTGGTCACCGCTTCCTGTCCCGCCGGTCCTGCCTTTGAAGGCGGAGGGATTAAATATGGCATGCCAGGCTATGAGGGCGCCATTGAGTCGATCCGATGGAGAAACGGTCATATCGAATATCACACGATTGGTGACGTCGAACCGCAAGGCATTTGTGGTTCCGGGTTAATCGACCTGTTGGCCGAGCTGCGTAGCCATGACCAGATGACACCGAAAGGCGTTTTCGCGAATAAAAAGCAGTACGAACTGACGATTGTTCCCGAATATGGTATCACATGCTCTCGGCAGGACGTGAGCAATTTGGCTCAAGCCAAAGCGGCAAACTACTGCGGACAACTTATTGTGATGCGCCATTTCGGGATTCAGCCGGCGGACGTGAGGGTGCTTTACCTCGCCGGAGGGTTTGCCAATTACGTGGATGTCCGCAATGCGATTGAAATCGGATTTCTGGCGCCTGTACCCGAAGATAGGGTGGTCAAAATTGGGAACGCTGCCGTACAAGGCGCTAGAGAAGTCCTTCTGTCGCGGAAAAAGCGCGAATCGGTCGAGCGTTTGGTCAAAGGGATTGAACATGTGGAGTTAGAGACGACACCGGATTTCTTCGACGTGTTCGTCGAGGGGTGCCAATTCAAACCGATGCCGATGGAATTTGCGCCACCCGCCACACGTTAAGTTCAGGGCATGAGCCCGTTGAAGCACTTTGGAGATCAACATGCTAACGACCGGGCAGAAACAATACTTTGAGACCTTTGGTTTTCTCGTGTTACGGCAGTTGTTTACACCGGAAGAAGTTGACACTATCCGTCGGGAGTCCGACGAGATACTGCTCGAAAACCGGCAGGGCAAGCCCTTCCCAGGCGAGAAGCGTCAGGCGATGATTCCTTTTTTCGAGAGAAGTCCCCTGCTCACACAGTTCATCGAGGACGACCGAATCTATATGTTGGGCGAAGACCTCCTGGGACCTGACTTTATACTGAACGCCACCGAGGGCAACCTCCACGTCGCTGACACGGCATGGCATGGTGGCGGCCCGGAGCCCGAGCCGGTGCCACATATCAAGATCGCGTTCTACCTTGAGCCGAACACAAAGGAAACGGGTGCATTGCGTGTGATTCCGGGCTCTCATAAGCCGGAATTTCGAAAGCGTCTTCAGCCACTGACTGAGCAGTATAGCGATTCGACGGTGATGCCCTTTGGGGTTTCCGGTGCAGACTTGCCCAGCCTGGCGATTGAATCCCAGCCCGGCGACGTCATCATCTTTCCAGAGAGTTTGTGGCATGCGTCGTTTGGCGGTCCCCCGGGACGCTCTCAGCACGCGATCAACTTCATGGCAAATCCGGTGACCGACAAGCAGACTGATTATATTCGAGGCCTCTACGAAAGCTGGAACTATTCGTTGCATCCGCCGGAACAGATCGTCAACAGCGATAGTCCCAGACTCAGACAGATGGTCGCCAAGTTAGTGGCACTCGGTTTTGGACCGCCAAAGGCTACACCGATGTTTGTCTGAGATTGTAGCCGTTGGGTTATTCGCGTTATTTTGATGGTAAAAACAAGAGTCTTTGCAGATTTCCATAACACAGATGTCCAAGGTCGCTTGCGTTTAAACTGCGTTGGAACGATTGAAGATCTTGCTCGCCAACAGATTTCCCTTCAAAATGGTCAATTGCTTACTTTATATAGCGAGGATTTAGAGGTAGAAGGAGTCGTACGGTATTCCGTAGAAGAAAACTTGTGGGTCGCCGTGATTGACTGGGGTGCGATTCGAGAGCAAACCCCCCTCGTTACCCAAGCCGAACAACAACTTCATGACACAGCGATCTGACAAATATTGGAAGAGATGCCCAATCTGGGGGTCGCACTTCAGTATGTCGTCCTGTGTCGGCGGCACGATCTTTGCCTCCCGTGAAAAGGCGAAAATGTTATGGCGATATATCAGGTGCTGTACTGGAGAGATATTCCCGCTCAGGTCAGAGTGTATGCAGGCAAAAAGGCGATCTCACGTCCGATGCCCGACCGCTTTCAGATCGAAATCGATCGAATCGCAATGAAAGAAGGCTTGGTCGGCAGCGACGATTATCTGGAACAATGGAATTGGACTGAGAAGCGGGAACGTCCAGGCGATACCGAAGCGGTTTTAAATGCACTTTTGCAGGAACTCGAAACGGAATATGACGAAAGGAAACGGAAACGGAAAACGTGATGTTTTCGCCCAATCCGCCTTGTCTTTGCCGATGAAAAAAGCCGAATGCCTGATGACGGACTTCGGCTTTTTTGTTGACGAAACCCCTTCGGGCGTCTGACCGAAATGTCATTGCATCGGCTGATTTATAGCGTTTTGAGTTTCAGGTGAGCCTATTCTCAAATCCCC
>JAPUIP010000164.1 GCA_027296925.1 Candidatus Poribacteria bacterium
TTGATAATATTATTGTCGCCGGCCCAGGTGGTTTTGCCGTTGATGCAAGAGACAAGCTGGCAACCAGCTGGAGTCGAATTAAGTTGGGAAGGTAAACGCCAATCTGAAACACCAAGGTCGAATCAACGGCACAATAATCTTGTAAAATGATGGGTAATCGCTGTCACTTCATTTCCACCAGGTCGCTTTGTCAGTTTCAAGGGCTTTATCCGTTGACTTCAATCGTGGGAAAAGATTCAACCCCGTTCGCTTTTCCACTTCTGCAACGGTGACTTGAAATTGCGCCGGATCTGCCTTGCGCTCAATCTGTTGGGGCATGATGAAAGCTGCCATTTTCAACCCTCCGGATTTAATGGCGATCACCTTCCAACACGCCGAGGGAATGGGTTGATTCCCGTCATCATCTTCAATGCTTCCCACGTTCTTTTCGTACAGCCCCCCACAGATGACCCAGACATCATCGTGCTGGCGGACTAACTGCCGTTCGCGCGTTTCGATTTTCAGCCAAGCCCCGCGGTTCATCGTGAATTTGTTCATCGGTTGTTCCTTTCGTTGTCTATCTATGGTGTGCTTTCTCATCACGCCACGAATTCTGAAGTCACTGCCACGCAATTCCAGTGGATCACCCAAAGTCGTATTAATGCGAGATCTCAAGTCACGGCGGCCAACACGCGCTTCATCAATTCGTCAGCGTGTTCGGAATCCAGCCACCGCACCACGACGACTAGGTCATGTTCCGGATCAATCCAGATCATGTTTCGCCCGGCTCCCAGGGCGTAGAAGCTGGTTTCGGGGGCACTTGGGAACAGTTGCCGATTCGTGTTGAGCCACCACATGTATCCATAATCCGGCTTAACTGTACACGGTGTGGTCATCAGATTCAGCCATCGCTTTGAGAGAATCTGCTTTTCCTGCCAACGCCCGCGACGCAAAAACAGATAGCCGAAGCGAGCATGGTCTTGGGTGCTTATCCATACACCGCCGCCCCAGTGACCGCCGCCGCTTACGGACTGCATCTGTAGACCGTGTATCGTCACCCATGAATTCCTGTAGCCGTGCCATTGCCAGGTGTTGGAGGCACCGATTGGGTCCATCACCTCGTCGTTAAGCACTTGAGGTAATGGCTTGCGCCAGACGCGCAACAGAGATAAGGCCAGTCGATTGACGCGCACGTCGTTGTACGCATACACATCGCCCGGCTCCTGAAGCGCGGTATCCGGTTCCTGCCCGCCTTGGCTGTCGGCATAGTGTGGTTTATCCCAGAGCGTACCCTCCCACTCACTGGTTTGCTGGAGCAGATGGTGCCAGGCGATCTTCGCATTATGTGGGGAATCAAACCCGCCGTCGTGCACGTAATCTTTGACCTTATCGTGCACGTCTTTTATCAAGCCGCGATCTAAGGCCAACCCGGCCGTCGTGGAAAGATAACTCTTGCTGACGCTGAAGGTCATATCAACTCGCTTGGTATCACCCCATTCGGCGACGATGTATCCGTGCCGGAGAATTAGACCGTTGATCTTGCCTCGATCTTTTATTGGCCCGATGACCTGGTTATGGGACTCGGTACTCTCTTGAAAGTGGGCTGCCATGTCGGTTGGCCAGGTGGTTTCATGCGCGATGCAAAAGTCAATCGCTTCGTCAAGCCGGCTGGCGTTGATGCCGACCTGCTGTGGTTTTCTCCGCTCCCAGTCGTCCCACGGACCGGGGTAATAAACGTTGTTATCGGATTGCATCGTCAGACCTCCATTCAAATTCATTCAAACAACCGCAGTTGCAGCGGATTCTCCTCGTCCCAATGCGAAACACCAACACCTAACAACCGAACGCCCAAACTTTGGGCCTGTGTCTTTGCAAGCAGGTCGATTGCAGTACGCGCAATTGTTGCTTTGTCATTGATGCCGGCTAAAAGCGTCTGACTCCGTGTCCGAATTGTCAGATTAGGGTAGCGTACCTTCAGCGTGACCGTCCGTCCCTTGAGTCCTTCCGATTCCAGAAATTGTGCGACGTTTTCGCTCAGTTGTTGAATCTCGACTTTCATCTGCTCAACCGCAAATAGATCTGCGGCAAACGTGGTCTCGCGGCTGATGGATTTCCGATCGTCACAAGGATCTACCGGACGGTCATCAACGCCGCGTGCCAGGTGATAAAAATCGCCGCCCACTTTGCCAAACTCTCGGCTCAGCACTTCGAGTGATATTTCCCGAAGTTGACCGATGGTTTCGATGTCCATCTCATGTAGGCGTTTTTCCGTGACCGGACCGACGCCCCAGATTTTTTTCACGGGGAGATTTTCCAAAAACGCCTCGACTTGATGGGGCTTGATGACGAAAAGCCCATTGGGTTTGTCCATATCTGATGCAATTTTCGCGAGGAACTTATTGCCAGCGACACCTGCGGAAGCCGTCAGCGAAAGCTGGGAGCAGATATCGGCTTTGATGGCTTTAGCAACTTCTGTGGCGTAGGGAATGGAATGCTTGTTCTGCGTGACATCAAGATAGCACTCATCATAAGCGACTGGCTCAACAAGGTCGGTGTACTGAAAGAAGATCGCGCGAATCTCACGTGAGATCTCTCGGTAATGGTCGATGCGACTGGGCACAATGACGGCTTCTGGACACATCCGAACGGCGGTTTTCATCGGCATGGCACTGTGGACGCCGAAGCGACGGGCTTCGTAACTGGCTGCCGCGACGACACCCCGCTCGGATGGTTTGCCCCCCACGAGCACGGACTTGCCGCGGAGTTCGGGGTTATCGCGCTGCTCAACGGAGGCGAAGAAAGCATCGAGGTCGATGTGGAGGATTTTCCTCATGGCACCCAATCCTCTGACGCGCGTATGCGCCGGAAAAGTCTGTCTTTGCATCAAGGTGTTGTTGTCGATGCGGTTAAATTTTTCAACCTGACCCGGTTATGAGAGTTCTATCAGCGAACTGTCACAACTAATGAGAAACGCCTCTGGATGAAACTCGCTTGCTGACTTAATCGTTGTCTTAGATATGACCAAGACATTGACCATCACGCAAGCCGCGAAAGTCCACGGCGTCAGTGACAAAACGATTCGCCGCTGGATAGAGTCTGGCAAGCTTTCTGCCGAGAAAATCGATAGAAAATGGATTGTCCACGTTAACTTGGACATTGACCGAGACAACGACCCAGATAATGTCCAAGACCATGTCCAATCCCTTAAAGCACAGCTTGAACGGGCAAACGCTGATATACATCACTTTCGAGAACACATTGCCGCCAAGGACCTACACATTGAGCAATGTCAATCCTCCAATGTTCTGCTTACCGACCAACTGACCGAGAAAGACAAGCAAATCGACCATCTCACCCAAGTCGTCGCCATGTCCCAAAAGAACATCGGCGCATTGACTGAACAACTCGACGATTCCCGACAGATGATTGAGGATATGCGATCACGGTCTTGGTGGAAGCGAATTTTTTGTCGGTAAGTTATCGGATACGAATTGGAGAGCAGTCTCAATTAGAAAGCCGTGCTATGACTAGGTTTCTATTTTTGTCAACCGGCGAAAAAGCCGAAAAACGTCCACTAAGTCTAGTTATCGGCTGTCTTCCAGCGTTAGAAATGTTATAATTTTGAGTAATTTATCTTCAAAGAAAGATGGTGGAAGCAGTGAAACGTAAATGGTTCATTACTCTGCTTGGTTGGTTTTCTATCGCACTCGGTATCCTATATCTTTTACCTGTTGCTTTCATCATCTATGATGCTGTATATTGGTGTGATTATGTATCTCTTTCTTCAATTTTACCATGGCTAGGAACTGTTGGAATTATTTTAGGCTTTCTGTTGCTGAGAAGGTACTCTCATTATGCAAAGACACAAAGGTTAACGCTGCTTATTTCCTCAATCTTGCTGATTCTGTTATCCCTAGTTTCCATTTTTTTCTTCTCTTATCAATCTAGTTCTCTGACTTCCATCTCCGGTAAAACTAAAACTTCTCTCCCTACATCAAGT
>JAPUIP010000165.1 GCA_027296925.1 Candidatus Poribacteria bacterium
CCTTCCAGCATAGTCTAAAATCGCCGTTTTTCGGCTGTTTTCGACGATACCCTTTTTGATAGGGGGCTTACCGATATTTTCTGTTCCACTGCTATCCCTTACCCATTATGACGCGAACATGGGCGCTACCCTTTCTCGAAGTTCGGGGTATCGCAAAGTCCACACAACCTCAATTCCTGACAAAGAGTTGACTGGTCCGATCCCATTGCGTATTATATGTCAACCATATATCAGCAAATCAAGAACCTGCCATGAGCCGCAAACAGCTCACCGCGAAGCAGCATTCCTTCTACGAATTCGTAGTCGATTATCTACGCGAAAACAGCGTTTGGCCTACTTACAGAGAGATCATCGACCAGTTTGGCTATCGTTCACCGAAGCCGGCAGATCGATCCTATGCTGCCGCTCATCGACCGCGTGCGCCCGACCACGCCGATGTTCGTGACCCTAGTGTCGTAGGGTTGTCATCTTCATTCAGTAGGATTCCTTAAACCCTTGCTGAACACTGTTGGCAAAGAGAAACGTCATGACGACCGTTACCCAAGACGCCAGTGCCATGCTGCCTGGTGCCGTCATCGGCGAAAGGAAGCGCTGCGGGAAGCCCAGTTGCCGTTGCGCTAGCCGCCGACAGGAAGACCTCCACGGACCCTATTTCTACCGGTACTTCCGCGAGAACGGTCGGTTGCGCAAAGAATACGTCCCCAAAGACCGAGTCGATCAGGTGCGGGAAGCCTGCATGCGCCATCGAGAAAATCAACGGGCGCATCGCGAGCGAAAGCGACGGTTCCTAGAGCAAGCGAAAACAGTAGACGAAACACTCAGGACAATCGAAACACTATGGAAGAACTGAAGCCAACTTCTGACTCGCTTCCACCCGCCGAAGACAGGCTGGAAGCCCCCCGTGAGCAACGGACGCTGACCTTTGATGATGCACCGAAGAATAAGGTGCGGTGCATCATGAAGAAACTGTCGGGGGACATCACATGGGACGATTTACAATTCGTTGACCAACTTGGATCTGACGGTAGTCGTGTCGAACTGTGGAACCGTATCGAGGAGGATGCACTGGACGGGTTGACCAGTGGTGCTGTCGTTTGCGCAGCCACGGCTGAGCATAGTCCGTATAGGCATGCGCTGTGCCTTGCTACACGCAAGTACTTCTCCGAGGAGTGGAATCCACGTGGCGGCGTCGAACAGACCTTGATCGATCTCCTGGCGCAGATATTTGTCAAGTGGCAGATGTACCTGAAAGCAGAAGTAAAATGGAGTGCCCTCGGTGACAAGTACGCCTGGTCTGATTGGCCGGAACCCAAACCAGAGCCGCATATGCCGCCAAGGCTTGACTATGCCGAGGCCGCACGGCAGGCTGCTCAGATGGCTGACCGTAGCCATCGGCAGTTCATGCGTACACTCAGAGCGTTGCGTGATCTTCGCCGTTACGCGGCAAACATCACCATTAACAACGAAGGCCCGCTCAGCGTGGGTGGCAATCAACAAGTAAACATTGCGGATAGCGCCCGAGACGGCGTCCGTTAGTCGGCGGGTAGCACATGTTTTACATAGGTAACACGTGGGGTAACACATGGATACCACACCGCGAGCCCTGATGCGCTTGGCGGCCCCAATGGTCGCCGGTGCATTGGGTCTCCCTCCAATCCTTCGAAATGACATATTGTCTAAGCTTAAGGACTGCAATAACTTACGTGTCTGGTGCCGCGAGGAAAAACATTTTAAAAAACGTTACCCAAGAGGTTCTGCTCCGATGCGCTTGAACATTGGATCGACCACAGAATGTTACCTAAGATGAGAACCTTCGATCCCGAGAAATACATCGTTCAAACCAAGCTGGTGCTGACCGGAGTTAGTTCCAAGTGCACGCGCACACTGATCCCATGCTGGTATAAATTCTCAAAGCTGAAGGCAGGAGAATTGGCAGGCACACTCCACCTACAGCGAGTCAGGTGTGGAAAAAAGAATTGCAGGTGTGCTTCTACCAGACAGGAAGACGCACACAAAGCCTGGTACCGTCTATGGCGAGATGAGCACGGAAACCAGCACAAGACGTACGTCAAGCGTTCTGAATTGGGTGCGGTCCGGCAGGCCATAGAGAGAAGGCAAGCGCGTGTGCGCCGGGAACAGGCTGAGCGACGGGCACACATGGGCGCACGAATCACTACTCCTGGTACTGCTCAAGATCTTGAAAGTCTCTTGGGCAGCGCCGGCCAAGAAGGACTCGGTGATTTGCTCAACTGGAGTAGCGCAGAGCCTGACCTCACAGAGAGTCATCGTTGTAGTCTGGCAGGCAGTCTCACACATCGACAGCGATCCTGGCTTGAGTGGTATCTGGTTCTACTAAACGCAACGGAGGCCGCCCGTCGTGCCGGTTATAGTCAAAAGAGCCACGGCTACCTTCGCCAGATCGGTCACCGAAACCTCAACCACGCCACGCTAGGGATACTCATCATGGACAGTTTGAAGGCGGACATGATGACCGTGAAGGCGCGGCTCGCAGTTCAGGGCCGATCCGACATGGCGAACTTTCTAAAGGTCACGCCGGAAGGGGTCAGAATTGACGTTGCGAAGGGCTATCGTCAGGGGCATGGTCTCCAAGTGAAGGAGCTAATCATCATAGAGAAACGTGGTACTCTGGGGCAAACCACGACGACCAGCCTCGAACTCCACGACCCCTTTCGGGCGCTGCAGCGGTTATGGAGGAGCGGATACAATATGAACTCTCATAGCTAACAATTCTGGCTTGACTAAGGTATTCGAGTTTAGACTAATTGG
>JAPUIP010000166.1 GCA_027296925.1 Candidatus Poribacteria bacterium
GGTCGGCTGCCGCTTTCGCCGCTTCAATCGCTTTCTCACCGTGATCTTCGCCGTCGGTAAAGCAGATCAACACCTTGTAGCCATCCATCTCCTGATCGAAACTGGACATCGCTGTATGGATAGCCTCACTCATCTCGGTGCCGCCTTGCGAGATGGTGTCTACATCGAGGGCATTAAGGAGCATCTTTGCTGCGGCATAATCGGTTGTCAGTGGGAACTGGACAAAGCTATTGCCAGCAAACGCGATCAGACCAACTCGATCCCCATGCAGCCGATCAATCAGCGAGGAAATCGCGTGCTTTGCCTTGCGCAGCCGATTGGGCTTGATGTCCTCCGCCAACATGCTTGCCGAGATATCCAAGGCGATCATAATATCCAATCCACTCCGTTTGACCAACTCCAGCTTCGTCCCGATTTGGGGACGGGCAAGGGCGAGCACGAGAAAAGTGTAGCCGAAAACCATCAAAACGGCTTTCGTTTTTTGCCGTCCGAAGTGAACCGCGGCTGTCAAACGGTGGAAGAGATGCAGGCTACTGAACCGTCGATGCGCCTTCCGCTTCTGCCGAAATGCATAAATGTAGAGTAAGATGAAGGCAGGGACACCCCACAGCAGGTATAGGAAGTGCGGGTGCCCAAAGCGTATCCAGCTCATATCAATCCGTTATTCCGTCGGTTGCAAATCGATCCGCTCGGCTTGCGAAATCGTATACCCCGTTACTTCGACTGTTTTTGTCGCATCCGCATAGCCGCTCTTCTTCAACGTGATCTGATATGTCTTCGGCGCAAGGTTGAATAGCATTGCTTCGTGATGCGTGTCAGAGGTTATTCCCTTCTGTTGCCCGTTCAGGTACACGTCAGCCCCACCCACATTGGATTGAATGGTCAGATTGACTTTGGGTATACGCGGTGGTTTTCCCACAGGGCGTGGTGGGGAATCGTCTTTTAGGGCAGGAATAATAACAATTGCGCCGATCACAATCAGAGCAGCGATACCGATAACGATCCAAGGCATAAGCCTCCGACGATGTTGACCGTTGTTCTGTTGCACAAAAACACCCCCGATTTTTGAATTCGCCACATTATATCAGATTCCATGATGCTTGTCTACGTGTAACGTCGAAAAAAGCACAAGCATTTGCAGAGGAGAAATCCGATGACCGAAGAGCAAGTCGCCATGATTGTTGAAGAGGCGCTATTGCACTTGAGGATAGATGGATGGTACGTCGTTGATGGGGTTATCCCCGAAAATGAAGTTGGCGCCATACGTGACAGTGTCGAGGCAACGGTTCAGGCGCATGGGGGATTCACCGGTGTAAAAGGCGTCGGGACGCGAAAAGGGCTGCTTGCCTTCAACCAGTCTTTCACGCCATATCTGGCCGACGAGCGCGTATTGGGCGTCGCTCAGGCGCTGCTCGGACCACATGTGCGAATTTCTTTCACGACCGCACACATCAACTATCCGGGGAATGTACGCGGTCCATGGCACGCGGATTGGCCATTCAACCAGAAGAACGCCGGGCATATCCCCGCTCCCTATCCTGACGTGGTCATGCATTTGACAACATTGTGGATGCTCTCGCCGTTCACGCGCGAAACCGGCGGCACATTGGTCGTTCCGGGAAGTCACCGCTCTCCCAACAACCCATCGGGCTTCGCCGGCATTGACCCCAACAAACCCTATCCAACCGAGATGCAAGCGGCGGGCAGCGCGGGGAGTGTGTTGATACTCGACAGCCGCACATGGCATGCAACCGCACCCAACCAAACCGAGCAGCCGCGAGTGGGAATGGCGGTTCGCTATGCGCCGTGGTGGCTCAATTTGGATATCCTGATGCCGGGTTCGGTGGAGCGAGCGCGCATGGTGGACGAGACAGGTGGGAACGAGAACGAGGTTTTGCCGGTGCCCCGAGATGTTTACGCAGCACTGCCCGAAGCTGTCAAACCCCTCTTTAGGCACTGGGTAAAGCGATGTCAATAATTACCGATGTGTCCGGAAATGGTATAACCTTGAAAAGGTTGCGAACCTTTTCAAGGTTGACAATATCTGCAATCTTAGGAGAAAACAATGAAAATCACAGATCTCAAAGTTTTTCCAGTCAGCCAATTTGTATACGTCAAGATCACCACCGACGAAGGAATACACGGCATTGGCGAAGCCTCACTCAGCGGCAGATCGCTGGCCGTCGTTGAGACATTGGGACACCTGAAGCCACTGCTGATCGGTCAGGATGCCACCCGAATCGAGCATATCTGGCAGGACATTTTTCGAGGCACATTCTGGCGAGGCGGGCCGGTGATGCAATCTGCGCTTGCCGGCATCGACATTGCCCTGTGGGATTTGGCGGGGAAGGCGCTGGGTGTGCCAACTTACCGATTACTCGGTGGGGCAACGCGGGATAAGGTTCTGGTTTATCGGCACGTTGGTGGAGGAACCCCTGAACAGTTAGTCGAGAATTCGCATCGGCTGTTGGAGGAGGGGTGGAAGGTCCTGCGCATTTCACCCATTGATACGATCGAAGGCGGGTTCAATCCGAAATTGGCGGTGTTGCGCGGCGTTGAGCATTTTAGTGCTTTGCGCAAAGCAATCGGGGAAGAGACCGAAGTGATCTTTGAGGTGCATACGCGGCTGACACCGATCCGCGCCATCGAACTGTGCAACGCTCTCGAGGAGTATCGCCCATTCTTCGTTGAAGATCCAATTCGCTCCGAGAATCCGGCGTCGTTTGCAACATTACGTGAACACACAAATGTCCCGATTGGCACGGGCGAGCAGCTCCCGACGAAATGGCTATTCCGCGAACTGATTGAGCGTGAACTGATCGACTACATTCGGGTGGACATCTGCCACAGCGGAGGCATCACGGAGGGGAAGAAGATTGCGGTGATGGCGGAAGTGCATTATCAGGAACTCGCCTGCCATTACACGGCGAGCCCCGTCAGCACGGCGGCGATGCTGCATCTCAAGATGTCCGTGCCCAATTGCGCGGTACAAGAATACGCTCCCTCATCAGGCTGGATGAACGAGGTCCTTCAGCACGATTTGCGGACAGAGGACGGCTATCTCCTGCCCACCGATGTGCCGGGATTGGGAATCGATCTGAACGAGGAAGCTGCAGCCGCCCATCCTCATACGCCGAGTGAACCCCCGCATCTGCGTCGGGAGGACGGCTCCGTGCAGGATTGGTGATGTATGAGACACCAACGACCATTTCTAGCGTTTGCGCTTGTGTGCTTCATCCTGCCCCTTCAGTTTGCCCATGCATGGGCGCCCGGGACGCCGGATCATCTCAAGTGCAAACCCTTACCGTTCTATCGATTCCGAGCCGATCAACGTCAGGCTTATCAGTTCCATCGCTTTGCGGCAAGCGATCCATTCGTCGTCCGATTGATCTACTTTATTCCCATCGATCGCCCATTTCGCCCCGAAGTGGCGATGCAGATGGACATGCTCATCAAGGAAGCGCAGGGCGTTTTTGCTGAGCAGATGCAGGTCCGCGGTTTGGGGCCAAAGACCTTCGCCTTTGAAACCGATGCCGCCGGACACGCGATTGTCCATCGTGTCAACGGGCAATTTCCCGACAGTCACTATATCGGGGCGAACACAAGCCGTAACGTCGAAGCAGAAATTGAGGGCAGTTTTTCGCTGGAGGACAACATCTACCTCATCGCGGTTGATGTCAGCGATCAGCGGATTAACGGCGCGGGAGGTATCGGTGGCGCGAGAGGGCCAAACGGCGGTCTTGCCTTCGTGCCCGCCTCCGGCCTAAATTTCGATCTCGTGACCGTCGCTCACGAACTGGGACATGCTTTCGGACTCAATCACGATTTCAATGCCGATACCTTCATCATGTCTTACGGGGATAACCCCAACCAGCTTTCCCCATGTAGCGCGGAGTTCCTTGACGTGAATCGATTTTTCAACCCCGGCAGAATGTTTGCAAGCGATGCGGAGCCGACGATTCGGATTTCCTCTTCGCTTGCGTATCCGGCGAGTGCAAGCGAAATCACGATCCGGTTTGAGTTGAGCGATCCGGATGGGCTGCATCAGGTGCAGTTTCTACCGATCACGACTGAGTTCGCCGGTGGCATTAATCGCGCTGCCGCGGTGGGTTCGCCAGAGGTCCAAGGTTGTGTTAAGTTGAACGGTGGGGCAATCGCCATCGACTTCTCTTATTCGAAACTCTTCGGTGCGGATGCGCATCGTCTGGCGCTTGGCGTGGTTGACACCCAGGGGCATGCCGCCCTCAAAGAGTTCTCTGTTTTCTCCGCGGATCGCGTCGGCCAAACCTTAAGTGTGGCTCAATCGGGAGGCGCCGGTTTTTCATCGATTTCAGCAGCCTTAGAGCAGGCATTGCCGCGCGACCGAATCGAAATCATCGATAGCGCAACATACAACGAATTTGTGCAAATCAAGGGGAATCTGATTTCAATCCGCTCTGCCTCAGGACGACAACCCGCGATCAGAGACCTGGCGACTTTCGGCGCGAGTGGGATTACGCTAGAGGGTTTACGGATTCTAGATGGCGTTTTTGTGCAGGACGGTTCCGCAGAGATTCTCCTCCGGAACAATACAATCGAAAGCTCGCAGAGCGGCGTGCTCATTGCGAATACATCCATCGCACAGATTGAAGAGAACCATATACGCAATGCACAAAACGGTGTCACCGTACAGGATAGATCTGAGGCGACAATCAGAGATAACCAGATCACGGACAATCGCGCATCCCCGATTTTGGTGCTCAGTTCCAAAGCCACTGTCACCGGCAACGACATCCGCCGCAATGGCGACCCGATTTTCATCCAAGATGGCTCCGAAGCGACGGTCTTCAATAACCAAATTGTCGAGAATCTGGCGCGGGGGTTGATCGTCTCCGGCTCATCGGCGACAATTTCTCACAACGATATTTCTCAAAATGGAGGCGGAGGCATCAGCGTCCAAAGCGGTTCGCAATTTACCATTCAGCAAAACCGTATTCTCTCTAACGCTGGGACTGGGCTTTTCTGCGCTGATTCAGTGGGAGACGTGGTGGATAATGTGATTCAGCAGAACAGCGGAAGCGGGCTGCAATGGAGTAGCACGACGGGAACAATCGTCGGAAATACCATTGTGGCCAACGACGACGGGGTTCCCAGCCAATCGTCTGATCACGGCGTCGTCATCTCTGGAGCTGTCGAAGGGGTCGTGCTCAAGGATAACATTATCGAAGAGAGCGGCGCGGTGGGGCTGTTGCTCATTGGAGCAAGCGTCACCGCCGAGAGAAATGTCATCCGCAGAAACGCTGGGAGCGGCATCATCGCCCAAGAGGGAGCTGAGCTGTTCTTGAGCAATACCCTCATCAGCCGGAGCGGCAACACAACCGGACGCGGGGTTGAGATGATCGGGAGTTCCGGACAGCTCATCCACAACACGATTGTGTTCCATGACATCGGTTTGGTGGTCTTTGAGCAGACCAATAAACCGAGCGTCAGTGTTGTGAATACCCTCTTCGCAGAAAATCGGCTTGATGTCGCGAATTTCAGTCAAGCGAGCGACGATAGCCAGATTCGGCATTCACTCCTGGAGGATGCGACGTTTATCGGTCGTAACGGGAATATCGGCGGCGATCCACGGTTTGTGGACGCGAATAACGATGATTTCCACTTGGCATCGGATTCGCCGGCAATCGACGCCGGGGATGGTACCATCGCCGAACTCCCTGAATTTGACCTCGATGGCAACTTGCGCCTCGCCGGCACCACCGTAGACATCGGCGCGTACGAATTCGGCAGTGAGATACGTGCTCAGACCTTCCATGAGTTCCTGATCGAATTTCCCACCGGCATCAGCC
>JAPUIP010000167.1 GCA_027296925.1 Candidatus Poribacteria bacterium
CCTCCAACCGCCGAATTCGTTCGGTGGCATTGGCGGTGGAATGAATTCCACCGTTGGAGGGTGTCATGAAGCTCCGATCGTTGAAACGATCGGTATCTGGGCAAATCCCACAACTTTTTTCTTAACTTGATCCCTATGGGGTACTTGTCCTGAGCCCCGAAGGATTTCATTTTCTTGCGAAGATTCTATAAAAACAGAAAATGAGCAATATCACGAATTGCTTGATTCCTTGATTGCAAGTTTGCCACTGAGGAACGGGAGAGAAACATCTAACCCGTCATTAAGGATCCCTTAACCAGAGCCAAGTTAAAAACTGGCTCAAAAGGAGGAGAATGTCATGCCGTACAAATTTCAACCTGACAAGATGTACATGATGCCGACACACTTTGGCCCGAGCATGGGACCGAGGCAGGGGCCGGATGGACGCACATTCGAGTGCAAGGATAATCCGAAGTCGACGTCTATATCGGTCAGTTTCTTGACGAATCGTGAACAGCTTGAAGAACTGTTGCCTGAACGCTTCGAAGTCGGCGCGGAGCCGGTCGTGAGCGTCTCGGCCACCTATATGACGGAGATCGAGTGGTTGGCTGGTCGTGGTTACAATGTCCTCGGTGTCAGCTTTCCTGCGGTCTTCAATGGAGAGCGAGACCGTGCCGAAGGGGGGTTTCTGACAGTGCTTTGGGAAAATCTGTGCGACCCGATTCTGACCGGACGTGAGCAGTTGGGTTTCTCCAAAATCTACTGCGAACTTCCAGAGCCGACCGTGCTTCGCGGGGAAACCCACTGCATCGCCAGTTGGCTCGGCTTCAAGTTTCTGGATATGAAACTGACGAACATGACAGCCGTGCCATTAAATCCGTCCGCTGCACCGGCAGAAGTACAACCGGATGACGGCGTGCTGAGGGGAACCCTGCACTATAAGTATATGCCCCGGACCGGGGAATGGGGCCGTGCCGATATCGGCTACGCTCTGCTGACACCGGCTGAGGGCTCGAATTCTGTTACCAAAGAACTGTGGCGGGGTGAGGGAACCGTGCAGTTTCATAAAGCCCGATGGGAGGACCTGCCGACGCAGTACCACGTCGTCAATGCGTTTCATGAGTTGGAGATTAAGGAGTACCGCGGCGCGAGTATCTCTAAAAGCGTTGGCGGCAAAGACCTCAGTGACCAGCGCATTCTTCGATAGAATTAGGCATGACGACGGAATCATTTGTATCATTTTTCAATAGTCAGAAAAATGACTCACACGGGCCGCTGTCATGCTTTGCTAACCGGTGTAAACTATCATGTTGGCCAATACACATAAGTTTTAAGGAAGTGGTGCGATTTTGCAACAGCATGGAGCAAGGTTGGAAGGGAAGGTTGCCATCGTGACCGGAGCGGGGACCCGCAGTCCGGTCGATGGCGTCGGTCGGGCGACATCGATTCTGTTCGCCAGGCACGGAGCGAAGGTTTTGTTGGTGGACCGTGATGTCCAGAACGCTGAGAAAACCCTCGCCGCGATTGAGGCGGACGGTGGAGAGGCGTCGGTGTTCATCGCCGACGTTTCCCAAAATGACGACTGCCAGGCGATGGCTGAGGTAGCCATCGGACGATATGGCGGGTTGCATATCCTGTTCAATAGCGCCGCCATCGGCAGTCCGGGGACAGTGGTTGATGCCGACGAAGCGGTTTGGGATAAAGTCATGGAAGTCAACCTCAAAGGAATGATGCTGACTTCTAAGCACGCCATCCCGAAAATGATCGATGCCGGCGGTGGCTCCATTATCAACATCGCCTCGATTGATGGGATGCGGGCGAATGCTTGGCGTAATATCGCCTACGCTGTATCCAAAGGCGGCGCCATTGCCCTGACTCGCAACATGGCGGTGCATCATGGACGGGATAACATTCGCGTCAACTGCATCGCGCCGGGGCACATTTACGCCTCAATGACGAGTGGTATTTCGGACGAAATGCGTGATTTGCGCCGTCGGGCGGGGCCTTTGGGGACGGAGGGCACAGCGTGGGACATCGCATGGGCCGGGGTGTTTCTTGCTAGCGACGAGTCTCGCTGGATTTCGGGTGTGGTGCTGCCGATTGACGCCGGATTGCTTGCCGCAACGCCGTTGGCGATGTTATCACATTTACGTTGAGTTGACTTCATGGATTCACGCGATTCTCAAATCAAAACGGTAGGCTCATGTTAAGAAAACGTGCAAGATCGGTTGTTATCGGCTTTGCCGCCCCCTCTTGTTTTCTCCTCCTAAAGTTGGCGGGAGATAAAGAGGGGGCAGCACGACTACATCAGAATGCCGTGGATGCACTTAGTTTTGACATGAGCCATGATATTCTTTCTGAGTATGGCATGCTCAGAGAATTCCCCTATGCGATATAATGAGAGACACACTACGATACACGACGCGAGAAGAATCAGAGGTTTTGGTGAAAACATCCAGTTCGGGAGATTAGACACGTTGGCGAATATGTCTAATCTTCCGAGTTAGACCTTTTGGGGAAAACGTCAACCTCGCGAGTGTTTGAGTGTACGCCAGGCCATATTATCGTACTCAAGAACATAAAACGCCCTGCAATTTATCATTGTGGGGCGTTTAATTTTATACAATTTCACACGCACATGCAAATACCCACGTTTGAACGAGGAGGATACGTCAATGCAGATTGGAATTATGGCAAGAACGCTTGCCCGGCCAACACTTGAGGAGGAACTTGACGCCGTCGTCGATCATGGCATTCACTGCGTGCAATTCGGGCTTGCCAGCGCCGGTCTTCCTGAACTGCCGGAGCATATCGATCCGGAACTGTGTGATAGCATCCGCAAAGAAATGGACGCACGCAACATCACAATGGCGGCGATCTCTGGGACCTACAACATGATTCATCCCGATAAGAAGCAGCGCGCCGACGGATTACGAAAACTCCGTGTGTTGGCGTCGGCTTGTGATCGGCTGGGCACATCGGTCATCACACTATGTACGGGGACACGAGACCCCAAAAGCATGTGGCGACGCCATCCGGAAAATGACTCGCCGGCGGCATGGAAAGATTTGGTGGCTTCCATGCGTCAAGCCGTACAGATTGCTGAGGAATGCAGAGTTACCCTTGCCTTCGAGCCGGAAGTTGCCAATGTGGTTGATTCTGCCAATAAAGCCCGTCGCTTACTCGACGAGATGGGTTCACCCTACCTCAAGGTCGTTATAGATGGCGCCAATATTTTCCATACCGGCGAACTTCCGCGTATGCGTGACATCCTTGATGAGGCGTTCTCACTGCTTGGCGCGGACATCGCTCTTGCGCACGCGAAAGACCTTGACCGCGATGGTGAGGCGGGGCACCTTGCTGCGGGAGAAGGTCTGTTAGATTATGACCACTATCTGTCATTGCTCGACACCATCGGCTTTGATGTGCCGGTGATTCTTCACGGGCTGAGTGAAGCCCAGGTGGATGTCTGTGTCGGTTTTCTGCGTGGCAAAATGGCAGCCATCAACCACTAACGCCGTGCGACAGCTGTGATAAAGTGTAATGGTCAAAAAGATGATTTACCTCGCCTTTGTTAAATTGAAGCCCGATATTTTATGCGTACAGGATTTGACTTTAGTCCGATTTCGTCAAATCTGCAAAAGAAACCCCACATCAAGCGGGGTGAATTGTGGCGCTAGACATATTTCCCAAAGCGTCCCATTTCCCAGTTTAACCGTTTGCGCCAAATGTTAAACTCACGAAAGGCAAAACCAGCGAGTGATACAATCAGAGGTAATTGTATCACTCGCCGAAATGGGAAAATTTGACAAATTATCAAAGTGTCGGATTTTCGTTTTGATTTTTTTGGAGTTTTGCTATAATTATCAGCAACTTAAAGGAGACTTATGAAAGCTATTGTTTATCACAAATATGGTTCACCGGATGTTCTTAAACTTGAAGAGATCCAAAAGCCGACTGCTGGAGACAATGAAGTACTGATAAAAGTCCATGCGGCATCCGTAAATACATGGGACTGGGATCTCCTGAGAGGTAAGCCATTCGTGAACCGCCTATTTTTTGGACTTCTAAAACC
>JAPUIP010000168.1 GCA_027296925.1 Candidatus Poribacteria bacterium
GCGAAGGGGATGAGGATACGAGGATACGCGAAGATAACCCACAATTGAATGATATGCAGTTCACGGTCCAGAGTACGGAACCGAGCGACGCAGGGGATGGAACTGAAAGCGATGAAGCGGAAGAGGTGGAGGAGGAGGAGGCGATTTATCAGAAGCACGGCTATCGAGGATTTTGGGAGAATCCGCGTGAAATCAATGCACAAATTCGGCGACTCGATCGGGGTGAAATAAGCCGCGTTACCAAATCTCGTGAGGGGTTTCATCTCACCAAACTCGATAAAAAGCGCACCTACAGAGGGGATGTGTATTTTTTTGCGCGCGATCTTTATTCATTTGAGCGTAAAAATCCGTTCAAAACTGGGCAGGAGTGGAATTTGCGGTGGGGACATCGCCACACGATCTATACGCCCTGGGACAATCGAGAACAGGGACGCCGACCGCTGAGTTTTGTTGGGCGGGTCGCTTGGCAAGCGAAGGATTTCAAAGACGAGAGTTTTGGCATAACGGAGTCTACGGTCGCTTCCTTCGGTGTGTTCACATGGGGCGCCGCCTTTTCTGGGCTCGATCATGAGGATACAGACGAAGACGGAAACCTGAGATTTTCGACAAAGACGATCGGAGAATTCCTGGGGCGTTTGCAGATTAATCACATCTTGAACCTCACTGATGAGAAAACATCAAGGCTACAAAAGCTGCCCGAACTCACCCTATCCCTTTCGCGCATGCGTTTGAATCGACTTCCTGTATTCAAAACCCTCAATTCGGGATTGACCAAAGTTGCTGACAAGTTGCATACTGATATACCGATCCTTTCGATGTTCGCCTTTCCAACGCTCGAAAGCACGAGTTTTGATCTCGACGTGAATTTCGGGAACTTTTTCCGGGAAGAATTTCGAGAGGATACGGACATCTTCCTGCAAACCCTAGATCTCGGTTTTGACGCTCGCAAACAATCAACACTGATGGTGACACCGAATCGTGAGCTCCACCTCGATCTCGATTTTCAGGGCAACCTGATCTGGCATGACCGAGATCGGCTTGGAAATCCAAACGTCTTCACTACTGTGTATAGCGCGCGGGCCGCTGTCAATAATACCCTTTTTCGGATCTATGACATCAGTTTCATTCCCGGGGCCCGTCGCATGCGCCACCAAATCAATTCCACGCTGACATTTGATTATGCCCCGTCTTTTGACAGAAACGAGAATCTTTATCCATTTGGGCCCAGCACCTACTTCTTCGAACGGAAGAAGCTTTCCTACCGCTTCGATACCAGTATTGAAGTCAAGACCCGTCGGAGCAGATCCGCTCTCCGTGTGCTGAGTTTTAATACACGGATATCGGCGGATTTCACGGAGTTTGAGGCGTTGAACCGCCGCAAGTATGAACTGATTGAAAGTTATCTCACGCTTGTTCCGCTGGCGAGCCGGGATCTGAATCTCACCGTCAGGACGACGCACGATCCGAATGAATCATCAATCGATGGGAAACGGTTCAAACAGGTCGGCTTTCGATCTAACATCAGCTACCGACGGAAGAAATGGAATCTCACGCTTGGAAACGCCTTTAGTAAAAGGACACAACGAGCGTCTCGACGGATCACCGGGAGCTTTCGAGTCCGTCCGAGCCAGTTGTTCGAGTTTAGCGTCAACACGACCTATGACTGGATCGAGAAGCAGTTTTACTCTCAGGCAATAACGATGCGACGAAATCTCCACGACTGGAATATGACGATCCGGTGGAGCCGCATAGGTATCAAGCGCGAACCTCCCTACAACAGTGTACGGCAGGATTTCACCTTTCAGGTGAACCTAATCTCAGAACCCGCGGCTTCCATGGGTCTGGGCTACGATGCGATAACGGACACGTGGGGATTCCGTAGCCTGCCCGCCGGTGTGCCGCAAAACGCCTTCAGCGCCGGGAGCTCGCTTGGGCGATCGTACTTCTAGTGCCAATTCGACTGGAATGTTGTAGAAGCGTGTGTCAGAAAACCATCATTGCGGTGCGCTTGAAGGTGAGAAAGAGCGCAAAGTGGGCTGGGAACGAGCGATTTTCGCGATCATTAAAGGTTTCGTTTAACCAGGCCATCCGCTCCGGTACTCGCGCACCCACCATCTCCGAAGGCGCCGGCTGCAACGACAGTTCGGGTCCTCCAGATGTCTGCTTAATCACCAGAATCTGCGGTTCATCGGCGGCGCCGGTCAGAATCAGATCGCCGATTCCGCTCGACACGAACTTCCGCCTGAAGCTTCCACTCATCACGGACCAGGCGGCCATCGGCTGTCCCTGGAGCGTGCGCTTCAACGGGGAGTAGCCCGAAAAATAGGTCCGCAATCCGGTCATAAAGGCGGTCCCTGTCAAACAACCGCTGTTGATCACCAACGGACTGTCAGGGCTAAACGGATCGGTCACGTCATACTCCGCCAGGATCTTGAACGAACGCCCGATTCCTCCCAGAAAATCCATATCGTCCTGAACCGGCACTTCCTCATGTGTGACAACGTTACCAGAAGCCAGATCAAACACGATCCGGTCAAAAGCGAAATCAACCACCTGCTTCGGATTCTCTACCTTGGGTCTTAGCATTATCGCTCTCCTTTCAGTTTCTATAATCTCTTTACCTGAACCTGTTTCTTTATTGGATGAGTCGGCATGGGAGCGATGCCCCGGCCCATACAGAGCCCGATTTACAACCCTGTTTTGTTTCGTGAAAATCAGACCTGTATTCTGTAAAAGTACTTGACACATGTTTATCCCTCTGCTATCATTTGTCGTTGCCATTCAGTGAAAAATCGATGAATTAATGGCAAGTTGAAGAATTAATCTATTTGACGATAGATGATCGGGGACGAGAGCTTGCAGACCATAGAACATCATACCGTCATTATTGTGGGCGGCGGCCCCGCCGGGCTTCCGCTGGCTGTGGTGTTGGGCGGGTGGCACCCCTACTACCGTGGAAGTCGGATGTTTAGACAACGTTACCCACAACTGGACGAAGGGCTAAAGGCCCTTCAAGAGACACTGCTGGCATTAGATTTCAGGGGGCTGGCCAGAAGCGGCATCCCGCCCGTGGATCTCTTCCGGCTGCTTCATCACCCCAGACAGCTGTTTGAGGAATTGGCACAAATCGCATTGGAGTTCCGCAAAGCGCCGCCGATAGACTACCTGCTCATTA
Source organism: Candidatus Poribacteria bacterium (assembly GCA_027296925.1). Classification (GTDB taxonomy): domain Bacteria; phylum Poribacteria; class WGA-4E; order WGA-4E; family PCPOR2b; genus JAPUIP01. Next base: position 3,176 of record JAPUIP010000168.1, read on the forward strand.
CCCAAGAAGAGGTCGGCGGACTGTGGAACAATGTACCGCAAAATCTCTTGACGCTTTCGCCGGGGCAGTGGATGGAATTCGCATTCTATCCACTGGCGCAACACATCGAAGAGCAAGGAATTGACCTGAATGTAAACGACTTGATCATCAAGGAGAACCTGATCAATTACTATCATCGGGTTCCTTCTCGCTTCGGCCAAACGGATCGCATCCATACCCATGAAAAGGTCGTTCGGATTCAGCCACACGAAAAGGGCTTCCTGCTCACCCGCAAGGATGTGGGAACCGAGACGACCCATCGGTATACCTGCAAATATCTGGTTTATGCCGTGGGGCAACCGTGCATCCTTCGGCGGCTTGATGTCCCTGGAGAAGATCTGCCGTTTGTGGAAAACCACTACGATCGCCCGGAGGACTTCCCCGGCGAGCGGGTGGTCGTCGTCGGGGGCGGTAGATCGGCAGATTGGGCGGCGACCGAGCTTTACGATGCGGGCAAACAGGTCTACTATGTGATGCGCCAGCCGTTCGAGCAGCACTGGCAGTTGATCAGCGATAGCCGCTACGGGTTGCCCTATTACGCCCGGATCGCGGAAATCATCGAGAGTCGAAGCCCTCGTTTTCAGTCGCTCTATCGAAGCCATGTCCACAAGATTGAGGAAGGGCCGTCGAGTGGTTTGGTGACGGTGAACCACCAGGGTGCGGAAAAGGTTATCGAGGTTGATCATGTTATCCTGGAGATTGGCGGGGTCGTTGACTATTCTCTCTTTGAGGGGTTTGAGCCACTGGAATTGGTGAAGAAATATGATAGGTACCGCTTTCAGTTGGACCAGGTGCAAACGCATCCACATAACTACGAGGTGACCAATATCCCGAACCTCTATATGGGCGGCTACCTGGCGGCGGGCCTCGGGCTGGTGGTCATTGCCATGCACGGAGCAACCTACGCGATCGCTGGAGATATCCTTCAAAAAGAGAAACACATCAGCTTCTGAACTTGATCTCATATTCGAGGACTTTTTCATCTCTACGGTACAATGGCATAAATTGCGCTTTTGAAACCATCCGCGAATAACACGAATAGACACGAATTCTGACACCTCTGGATGTTGAGCCCCGATGGGTCTGGATGGGTTATCGGTTTGCGCACCGGCTGAAGCCTCGGCATCCAGACAGGTAGTACCTACGTTTCAAGAAACTCACACCAGGCGTTTCATTCTTATTCGTGAAGATTGGCGAAGATTCGTGGATAAAAAAGCGTAATTTGACGCAGCGTTGAGTATAAAATGCTCAGCCACTCACTACGCATCAGGAGTGCTCATGCTTGACGAATTCATCGACATCCGCGGCGCACGCGAACATAACCTGAGAAATATCGACCTCAAGCTTCCCAAAGATCGGCTCATCATCTTCACGGGTGTCAGTGGTTCAGGAAAATCGTCGCTGGCATTTGACACAATCTATGCGGAGGGGCAACGTCGCTATATCGAATCTCTCTCTGCTTACGCGCGTCAGTTTCTCGGACAACTGGAAAAGCCCAACGTCGATTTCATCGGGGGGCTCTCGCCATCAATCTCGATCGACCAGAAATCGACGGGCCATAACCCGCGCTCAACGGTCGCGACAATCACGGAGATCTACGATTACTTGCGTGTGCTATTCGCGCGTGTTGGCACGCCACATTGTCTACAGTGTGGGCGGCCTGTGGGGGCGCAAACCGCAGAGGCGATCATCGATCAGATCGTGAATCTGCTCGAGCGAACGCGGATTCTGATCTTGGCGCCGATCGTCAGTGGGCGGCGCGGTGAGTATCGCGAAGACCTCGAAGATGCGCTCAAGGCGGGGTTCATTCGCGCCCGAATTGATGGACAGGTCTACGACCTTGCGGATGAGATTCAACTCGATCGAAATCAACGACATCACATCGAGCTCGTGGTCGATCGTATCATCATTAAACCGGATATCCGCAGCCGCGTCTCAGAAGCTGTTGAAACCGCGCTGCGTATGGGCGATGGTCGCTTAATCGTCAACATCGTTGAAGGGCAACCAAACGCCGGAGATCTCTTGTATAGCAAGGACTACACCTGTGTGCACTGTAACATCAGCTATGAACCGCCCGCACCGCGACAATTCTCGTTCAACAGCCCCGCCGGAATGTGCCCGACCTGCAAAGGACTGGGCACAAAGACGGAGATGTCCGTAGAGCTCGTTGTCCCGGATGCGACCAGATCGATCCGAGAAGGAGCGATTGTCTTTTGGGGGAAACTGGAGACGCTCAATACACGACACCTTGCCGAGAGTCTGGCAGAGCATTTCGGCTTTAGCCTCGATGCACCATGGGAGCAATTGACTGACGAGCAGCAACAGATTATTCTGTACGGCAGCGGAAAGGAGAAGATTCCCTTTGTCTATCGTTCCCGTCGAAACCGCCGTTTTAAGTACCAGATGGCGTTTGAAGGCGTAATTCCTCCTGAAGAACGGAAATACTTTCAAGCAACTTCAGAGATGTACAAGCGGCACCTTTCAAGATATATGGTCTCTGGCATCTGCCCCGATTGCAACGGCACTCGACTCAAGCCGGAGGTCAAAGCGGTAGTAATCGCCGGGAAATCGATCCTTGATGTGGTGGAAATGACCGTCGGGGAGTGCTTTAAGTTTTTCGGGAAACTCCAATTGCCTGAGCGTGAGGCGTTCATTGCAACAGAGCTGCTGAAAGAGATCAAAGGGCGCCTCTGGTTTTTGATGAATGTCGGACTGCACTATCTCACCCTCAACCGTACCGCACCTACCCTTTCAGGTGGAGAGTCGCAGCGCATTCGGTTAGCCAGTCAGATTGGAGCCGGCTTGCGTGGTGTGATCTATGTCCTCGATGAACCGAGCATCGGTCTGCACCACCGCGATAACGCGCATCTCCTGACAACGCTCAAGCATTTGCGTGATCAGGGTAATACCGTGATTGTGGTCGAGCACGACGAGGACACGATGCGGACGGGGGATGTGATTGTGGACTTCGGACCGGGTCCGGGAGTCAAAGGTGGGGAAATCGTGGCAATTGGACCGCCTCAGGAAGTCGCTCAGCACGCCACCTCACTGACAGCGCAGTACCTCCGCGGAGAGCAGCGGATCGAGATCCCCGGCGAACGCCGTCCGATTGGAAATCGCTGGCTCGAGATCTGTGGAGCGCGTCATCACAATCTCAAAGCGATTGATGTGCGTATCCCGATCGGTGTATTCACCGGCGTGACAGGCGTCAGCGGTTCCGGCAAGAGTTCGTTGATTAACGACATCCTGTACCAGGCACTCGCACGGGATCTGATGAAGGCACACGCGCAGCCAGGGGAACATGATGAGATTCGTCTGGTGATCGAAGGTGATGAAAACGAAGAACAAAACAAGAGGACAAGAGGACAAGGAGGCGAGCAAATCAAGAACACCGTGGTTGGCTCTCAATCTTCAATCTTCAATCTTCAATCTTCAATTGATAAAGTCATCGACATTGACCAGACGCCGATTGGACGCACGCCGAGATCGAACCCGGCGACTTACACCAAAGTATTTGATCACATCCGCGCGCTTTATGCCGAGATGCCGGAGTCGAAGTTGCGCGGCTACAAGCAGGGGCGTTTTAGTTTCAATGTTAAAGGTGGTCGATGCGAAGCTTGTAACGGCAACGGCGCAAAGCGGATCGAGATGCACTTTCTCGCCGATGTCTGGGTCAAGTGCAATGTCTGTCAGGGTAAACGGTATAACGACGAAACGCTGCAAGTCAAGTACAGAGCGGCGAGCATTGCCGATGTCCTAGATATGGACGTGCAGGAGGCTTTGGAACACTTCGCTAACGTCCCAACAATTGCGAAAATTCTCCAAACGCTACATGATGTCGGCCTGGACTATATCAAGCTTGGACAGCCCGCACCGACGCTCTCCGGTGGAGAAGCGCAACGGATCAAGCTGGCGCGTGAACTTGCCAAGCGCAGCACCGGCAAGACGCTCTACATCCTCGACGAACCCACGACCGGGCTCCACTTCGACGACGTGAAGAAATTGTTGGAAGTATTGCACCAACTTGTCGATGCCGGGAACACGGTTGTCGTGATTGAACACAACCTCGAAGTCGTAAAGACGGTGGATTATCTCATAGATCTGGGGCCGGAGGGTGGCGAAGAAGGGGGGTATGTCGTCGCGGTCGGGACGCCGGAAGAGGTGGCAGCGGTGAAGGAGTCCTACACCGGACAAGCGTTGAAACCGGTGCTCGATGGACGAATGGAGGAATCATCGAGCGACGATACGCCATACGCCATACGCCACACGCAACAGACAGTCCGTGAGGCAGGAACTGACTATCAACTGGACTCTAATGACACCTCCCCCCGCAACCCTGAATATATCTCAGTACGCGACGCACACGAACATAATCTCAAACACATTAACGTGGACATCCCCCATCGGAAGCTTACGACGTTTACCGGTGTGAGCGGCTCGGGGAAGTCGTCTCTAGCGCTGGACACAATCTACGCGGAGGGACAGAGACGCTACATCGAATCGCTTTCAGCGTATGCGCGGCAGTTCCTCGGTCAGTTGGAGAAACCGAAGGTTGAGAAGATCGAGGGGCTCTCGCCGGCAATTGCGATCGAACAGAAAGCGCCGAGCAAAAATCCACGTTCTACGTCCGGCACAGTCACGGAGATCTACGACTACCTGCGTGTGCTTTACGCGCGGGTCGGGCTACCGCATTGCCCACAGTGCGGCGCGGCGATCGGCGCCCAATCCGTCCAACAGATCGTCGATAAGATTATGATGCTGTCCGATGAGAGCCGGCTGTACGTACTGTCTCCACTCAACCTGCGGAGCAATGAGGACTATCCGGATGCCTTCCGTCGCTTGCAGCGCGATGGCTATGTTCGCGTCGAGGTTGACGGAGAAATCTATCCGATGGATGGGGCGCCGAAGATCGGCAAGAGTATCAAGCACGATGTCAAGATTGTCGTCGATCGCCTGGTACTGCAACCCGATGAACGGGGGCGTCTGACCGAAGCGGTTGAAACCGCAACCCGTGAGAGTGGCGGGACCGTCGCCGTAAGTGTCGTGAAGGGGAATAGAAACAAAGCGAACTCACTCTTTTTTAGTGAGCATTTTGCGTGCGTGCCGTGTGGATTGAGCTTCCCGGAATTGACACCGCGCCACTTCTCATTTAACAGCCCTTTGGGACAGTGCAAACGGTGTGAAGGAATCGGCGTAACGTTCAGTGGTAAACTGCTTTGCAAGGAGTGCAATGGCACGCGCATTCAACCCCTCGCGCGGGGTGTGACACTCAGCGAAAAAACCATTGCGGAAGTGACGGCGATGTCAATCGGTGATGCCCGGCACTTCTTTCATCACTTGGATCTGCCCGCACACCAGATGGAGATTGGTCGCGAACTCCTCAAAGAGATCCAGAACCGACTACAGTTTCTGGTCGATATTGGATTACATTATCTAACGCTAAACCGTCCTGCACCAACGCTCTCCGGTGGCGAGATGCAACGCATCCGTCTGGCAAGTCAACTCGGCAGCGGGCTCACAGGCGTAACGTACATCCTCGACGAGCCGAGTATCGGCTTGCACCAGCGGGACCACGAGCGACTGCTCGGCGCCTTGAAACGGCTCCGCGATCTCGGGAACAGCGTTCTGGTCGTTGAGCACGATTTGCAAACCATACTGGCATCAGATCACATTCTCGATTTCGGTCCCAGCGCAGGCAAATTGGGCGGCGAGATTGTCGCCTCAGGTTCGCCAACCGAAATTCAGGAGAACGAAAAATCGCTGACGGGTGGGTATCTCACAGGCACACTCAAGATTGAGACACCTACGAAAAGGCGAGATGGCAAAGGGGAGTACATCGAGATTATCGGTGCACGAACCAATAACCTCAAAGCAATCGATGTCGAAATTCCGCTGGGAACACTCACCTGCGTAACAGGCGTTTCAGGGTCTGGAAAAAGTTCACTGGTCGAGGAGACGCTTTACCCCGTTCTCGCTTCGAATCTGAATCGAACACGGCTGAGCACCGGCAAGTATCGAATGATTCGCGGACTGGACAATCTCGACAAAGTGATCAACATCGATCAGCAGCCGATTGGAGACACACCGCGGTCCAATCCGGCGACCTACACCGATCTCTTCACCAAAATCCGGTATCTATTCGCAGATCTGCCCGACGCCAAAGTGCGCGGCTTCGATTCACGTCGATTCAGCTTTAACCAGAAAACGGGGCAATGTGAAACCTGCCGCGGACACGGGTACAACAAGATCGAGATGCACTTTCTCGCTGATGTCTGGGTCAAGTGCGAAACGTGTGGCGGGACGGGCTACAACCATGAAACGCTGCAGATTCGCTACAAAGGCAAAAACGTCGCCGAGATCTTGGAGATGACGGTACAAGAAGCGTTAGAGCACTTCCACAGCGTGCCGAGCATCCGCAGACCTTTGCAGATGCTGTATGATGTCGGCCTGGATTACATCGAACTGGGGCAAGCGGCAACCACGCTCTCCGGTGGCGAGGCGCAGCGGGTCAAGCTGGCCCGTGAACTTTCGAAACGAAGCACCGGCCAGACGATTTATATTATGGATGAACCCACCACTGGCTTGCATTTTGCGGACGTGCAGAAATTACTGATGGTGCTGAATCGGCTGGTCGATAAAGGCAACACGATTGTGGTGATTGAACACAATATGGACGTGATCAAGTCGGCGGATTGGGTCATCGATCTCGGTCCTGAAGGCGGCGATGAAGGCGGACAAATCGTCGCCATGGGAACCCCGGAGGAAGTGGCAGCGGTGGAACAGTCGCACACGGGGCGTTTCCTGAGGAAAGCGCTTGGTGCGTAAAACATAATGGATATGAAGAGCACGTCTGTAAAATTTGCCAGTTTTGTATGATGTTTCTAACTTCATCTATTTTGTCTCGGTGAGTGCTACGCACGAGGCAATTCAAACGAAAACTGAAGTCTTCAGCTTGCCTCAAATCTTACTCGACGACTGGAGGACACGGAAAATGGCTGAGCAAAAAATCACCGAAGCGGCGGTACTTGCTTTGTTTCGTGATGAGAAAATTACAGTATCCAGAGGCGCTCAGCTTTTAGGGATTCCCATTCAGGATTTTATGAACTTGCTCTATGCAAATGGTATATCTCTGGACGATGAGACCCCTGAAGAAATGGAGGAGAATTTACAGAATTTACAGAAGCTTTTCAAGCCACATAAGAAGAAGACGAAGGTGATATGAGAGTTATCTGTGATTCATCAATACTCATACCGTTAGCACGAATCAATCAACTCCACCTGCTTCTTGAGATATTTGGCGATGTTTTCATTCCTCAAAGCATCTATGAAGAAGTGGTCGTGCGAGGCGCCGGAAAAGCTGGCGCTAAAGAAGTTGAGAATGCACGATTTATTCACGTGCAAGAGTTAGAATCCCCTGAAGACGCTGAACCCTATATTGACCCATTAAGCCCTGAAGACGCTGATGTGATAGTGCTTGCCAAAGAGCAGGACGCTAATTTGATACTCTCCCGTGATAGGAGACTTCGCAGACGTGCCCGACAAGAAGGATTTAATGTTGCGTCTCTTATGGACTTTTTCATTCTTGCTCAACAGAATGGTTTCATTCCAGCGGTTAAGCCCTTGCTTGATGAGTTGCAAAGCAAAAGCGTTCTAATTCGAGAGGGCGTGTACCAAGAGACGTTACGGCAGGTAGGAGAGGCGGTAGACGAGGAGCAGTCTCCGTGAATCGAAGATTCCGAACACCATCATCTGTTGGATGCCTCTAAGGATTCGTGATTAAATCACGTCTCTACATGACCAGACACCCGGGATCGCACAGGCTAAAACACCTTTCCATACCTCCAAAGGAGAGTCCAATGAGCCATCCGATGCCAACCGGCGTGGTAGGGCTGATGTTCACCGATATAGCCGGACACACAAAAATGTGGGACCGGCTGGGGGATGATTTTATGCCCATCCTGGAGGCTCATAACGCAATCATCAGAGCGGCGACGGCAAAGCATAATGGCTATGAGGTAAAAACCGAAGGGGATTCCTTTATGCTCGCCTTTGCAAAAGCGTCCGATGCCATTTTGTGTGCTATCGAAGCTCAGGTGGCGTTAGCCAATCACTCGTGGCCAGAAAGTGTCGGGGAAATCCGGGTGCGGATGGGGATACACACCGGCGAACCTCAGGTTTCGGGGGATGATTACTTTGGACCGCCAGTTATTCGTGCGAGTCGCCTCTGCGCTGCAGGGCACGGGGGGCAGATTTTGATCTCGGCAGCAACGCGAGAATTGATACTGGAAAAGCTCCCAATGGCGATCGAATTTCTTGACCTGGGACTTCATCGGCTCAATGATTTGAGGCGACCTGAGCAGATTTTTCAAGTGAATCATCCAGACCTCCCTCAGAAGAACTTTCCACCGCTGAAAACCTTGGACATCATCCCCAATAATCTGCCTGTTCAACTCACCAGCTTTGTCGGAAGAGAGACCGAAATTCATCGTTTAAGCGAACTTTTAGCCAAGGAGTCGATCCGCCTTGTGACGTTAACCGGCCCCGGTGGTATTGGCAAAACACGGCTATCAATCCAGGCCGCAGCACAACAGTTAGAAAACTTTCCGGATGGCGTCTGGTTTATTGACCTTGCCTCGCTGACACACCCCGAACAGGTCATCACGACAATCGCCTCGACACTTTCGGTTCAGCTGCAGCCGAAAGATGACCCCCAAAAACAGGTAATTGACGCGCTGGCTCAGAAACGCCTGCTGCTGATTCTCGATAATTTCGAGCATCTCACCGAAGCTGCCTCGCTCATCAATGACATCTTGCACGGCACAGCGTTTTTGCGTTGTCTCGTGACTTCGCGAGAGTTGCTCCAAATCTCTGGCGAACAGACCTTTGTCGTACCGTCATTGTCCATGCCGGCGGCAAATGCGGATACCGAAACGCTGTCTCAATACGAAAGCGTCAGACTTTTTATCGAGCGAGCGCAAGCCGTCAAGCCTGATTTTGAGTTAACCTCGCAGAACGCTGCTACCGTTATCGCGATCTGTCGTCATCTAGGCGGAATTTCCTTAGCCATTGAACTCGCCGCAGCCCGCGTGCGGGGAATGACCGTAGGGCAGATTTTAGACCGTCTCTCGCAGCAAATTGATCTCTTGGCCACTCGGAGCCGCGATGTACCTTTACGGCATCGAACGTTAAGGAACGCGATCGATTGGTCGTATGAGCTGTTAGCCCCGGATGAACAACAGTTATTTGCCCAACTGTCCGTTTTTTCTGGCGGCTTTTTTCTGGAAGCGGCGGAGGCAATTTCTGATGTGCCGGACACCTTTGAGTTAATCTTCAGCTTGCACGAGAAGTCGTTGCTGACCGCTGAAGAGGTCATGGAACAGACTCGCTACCAGATGTTGGACCTGATACGAGCGTATGCGAAGGAGAAGCTGGGAGAGGCGATTGCATTAAAAAAAGCGCACGCAGTCTATTATTTGGCGCGCGTTCAAGATTATGATCAGAAGCTCACAGGAACGGAGCAGAGCGTCGCCCTCTCTGAAATCGCGTTGGAATTAGAAAATTTTCGGGCTGCCATGGATTGGGCCCGAGTGCAAGAAGAGTGGAAACTGGTGGGCGAGTTGGGCGTTGCCCTGTCCGAGTTTTTTTACATTCGCGGGTTATGGTCCGAAGGCATGGACCGCTTAAGGCAAGCCGAAGAAGCGTTAAGAAGTCTTCAAGACGACAGATTGCTCGCTACCGCCCTGCATGAGCGAGGCACGTTCTATGAGGCGCAGGGCGACTATGAAACCGCACGAAATCTCTATACGGAAAGCCTGCGAATTCAGCGGTCACTCAAGGATAACCGGGGAATCTTAAAGTCGTTGAATAACCTGGGCGAAATCGCACGGCTTCAAGGCGGTCGTGAGGAAGCCAAACAGCTTTACACCGAGAGTCTGCAGATTGCAAGGGCGCTTCAGGATAAACAGGGGGTTGCATACGCCCTGAATAATTTGGGAATCATCGCTCGGTCTGAAGGCGCACTTGAGGAGGCGAATCGACTTTACACGGAGAGTCTGCACATTTTCAGAGCGCTTCGGGATACACGGGGTGCGGCGTCCGCACTGAACAATTTAGGGGTCATCGCCACTCAACACGGAGCATACGGAGACGCCAGGAAGTTTTTCACGGAAAGCTTGAAAATTGCCAGAAGGCTGGATAATAGATGGGGTATCGCGTACCTGCTGAACAATTTGGGAGACATTGCACAATCTGAAGGCCTCTATCAGGAAGCCAGACGGCTTCTCACCGAAAGCCTGCAAATTTGCCGAGAGTTGCAGAGTAAACAGGGGCTCGCGCACGCGCTGAACAATTTAGGGCAGATCTCCGTGCAGGAAGGCAGCTATGAGGAAGCCGGGCAACTTTTCACGGAAAGCCTGCAAATTCGTAGAGAACTTGGGAATAAAAATGAAATCGCAGAATCGCTTTATCAATTGAGTGCGCTTGCCGAAGCGGAGAGTAATTCGGCGCAGGCCGTATCGCTTCTGCTGAGTGCCGTCTACCTCTATGAGGAGGTGCAGACGCCAAAAAGTGAAGATGCGATAAAGGTTCGAGAAGCACTGGCAAGAATTGAAAAGAAAATTGGCGCCGAACCATTCGAGAAGCTGAAGCGAGAGGCGGAGGCAATGAGTGTAGATGCAAGGATTGAATTGACGCTGACTTGAAGCCAGGAGTTCTGCGTCCACATTGGCCCTCAAGACTTATACCCTCACAGGAGGAACGACCTTTGGAATCCAAACTTCAAGAACTCAAAACACGCTTGACTGAAATTGATGACCTGGAGTCAGCAGCTTCGTTGCTGCACTGGGATCAGACAACCTACATGCCACCGGGCGGCGCATCCGCCCGCGCACGTCAGATGGCGACGCTAAATCGCCTTGCACACGAAAAGTTTACCGATCCGGCTGTTGGAGAGTTGCTTGAAGCATTGCGGGATTACGAGGAGAGTCTGCCCCACGATTCAGACGAGGCGAGCCTCATCCGTGTGACGCGGCACGCGTATGAGAAAGCCGCGAAGGTGCCACCTGCGTTTATGGCGGAATTGCACAGTCACGGTTCTGAATCGTATCAGGTCTGGACAAAAGCGCGTCCGGATAACGACTTTGGCGCCGTGCAGCCTTACCTCGAAAAGACGCTCGATCTGAGCCGGCAATTTGCGGATTTCTTCCCCGGCTACGCGCAGATCGCGGACCCACTCATCGACTTTCCGGACGAGGGGATGACCGTCTCGATTATTCGACCGCTCTTCGCAACATTACGCGAACAGCTTGTGCCGATTGTGCAGGCGATTGCGGATGCACCGCCGGTGGACGATAGTTGCTTGCACCAGACTTTCCCGGAGGCCCAGCAGTTGGCATTTGGCACTGATGTGATCAAACGCTTCGGCTACGACTTCGAGCGAGGACGACAGGATAAAACGCATCACCCATTCGCAACGAAATTCTCGCTTGGCGATGTGCGCATCACCACCCGTTCTAGAGAGGACGACTTGAGTGAAGCGTTGTTTAGCACAATGCACGAGGCGGGGCATGGGATGTACGAACAGGGCATCTGCATGGACTTCGAAGGAACGCCCCTTGCCAACGGCACGTCGGCGGGGGTACACGAAAGCCAATCGCGCCTCTGGGAGAATATCGTTGGGCGAAGCCGGGGGTTCTGGCGCTTTTTCTATCCCAAGCTGCAATCGACTTTTCCCGACCAACTCCGGCGCGTACCGATGGAGACATTCTACCGCGCCATCAACAAAGTGGAACGCTCGCTCATCCGCACAGACGCCGATGAGGTTACTTACAACCTGCACGTTATGCTGCGCTTCGATCTGGAGCTCGATCTGCTTGAGGGAACGCTCGCGGTATCCGAGCTCCCCGACGCCTGGCGCGAACGCTTTCAAGCGGATTTTGGCATCGTCCCCCCCGACGACCGGGACGGCGTCTTACAAGATGTGCATTGGTACGCCGGTACCATCGGCGGTTGTTTCCAGGGCTACACGCTGGGGAATATCCTGAATGCGCAGTTTTTCGAGACGGCTTTGAACGCACATCCGGAAATTACAAGCGAAATTGAAGCTGGAGAATTTGGCACGTTACACGGCTGGCTCAAGGAGAATATCTACCAGCACGGAAGCAAGTACACAGCTCCTGAACTGATTGAACGGGTTACCGGCGGACCGTTGCGCATCGAGCCGTACATCCGTTATCTGCGGTCCAAGTATGGAGAACTGTACCCATTGTAGCGTCTCAAGGATAAGGAGATCAAATGCCCTGACTTCTGCGGATTGCGCCCTGTCGATAAAATTCAAGTGATGTGGCTTGGATGCCGAAAACCTATTTGGAGGAGATCGTGTTTTCGCGAGATAGACTGATTCTACCAGGAAGGCTGACTCGGCAGGGGTGCAAGGATGGATGAAAGAACCAAAACGTTGGACAAACCGAAGAAGCAGGGAAGAGGGCGTATCGATCGCCAGCGGTCAATCTTGCTTGCTGAACAGCGGCTAGGACGCTTAGAAGCACTATTGCGGAATATCTCGGTGAAAAACCGTATGAAAACGCGGCAGAAACTGTTGCAACGATCCATTGAACAGCAACACCTGGTTATTGCAGACTTGAAAGGGCAGGCTCAAACACACCATCAACCGCCGAGCTCTCGTGCGACCCGCTACGTCCTCTTAAAACCTCGCTTAAAGACAGAATCCACCTCTACAAGCAAAATCAGGCGCTAAACTGCAGCGCCCGAAACTCTCCACTTCTCTATGGTTTTAGCCTATCCCAAAATTCACACCATTCGCTGATTCACGGATTGACTTCAAGCCCCAATTTCTTAATTTTCTGCAACAGCGTCGTGCGGCTGATTCCTAGAAGCTTTGCCGACTTAGTCTGATTGGCCTGGACTTCCTCAAGCAGAAGCTTGATTAGGACGCGGTCAACAGCATCGATGACTTCATCGTAGAGTGCTTCCTGTTCCTGTTCCACAGCGATTCTGATGGTTTCTTTCAATACGGATTCAAGGGCCATCTCGAATCGGGATCGGCTTGATTGCGCTCGGGTCGAGTCATTCAGAATCTCGGGGGGGAGATGCTCCGGCAAGATGACATCCGCGCGGGATAGGACGGCGGCGCTCCTGATGCTGTTTTCTAGCTCGCGCACATTTCCTGGCCAGTCGTGGTGACGCAAGAGCTCCATGCATCGACTCGAAACCCCTCTGATGTTCTGGCCAAGTTCGACGCTGACCATCTGCAAGAAATGATCGACCAACAACGGAATGTCCTCCGTATGCTCGCGCAACGGCGGGAGATTGATAGAAAGCCGCTTGAAGCGATAGTAGAGATCTTCGCGGAATCTTCCGAGCTTGACCGCTTCAGCGAGGTCTTGGTTTGTCGCGGCCATAATACGGACGTCCACTTTGAGCGGATATGTGCCGCCGAGCCGTTCGATCTCTTGTTCTTGCAAAGCGCGTTGTAATTTCACCTGTAGCGCCGGACTCATATTACCGACCTCATCGAGAAATAGCGTGCCGCCATCTGCAAGCTCAAATCTTCCCGGCTTACCTTTCGCACTCGCTCCTGTAAACGCGCCTGCCTCATATCCGAAAAGTTCGCTTTCAAGCAGTTCGTCGGGCAGCGCGCCGCAGTTGACAGGGACAAAGCGATTGGCTTTGCGTGGGCTGTTGCGATGGATGGCGCGTGCAACCAACTCTTTTCCCGTCCCACTTTCACCTTCAATCAGCACGGTAATCGTGTTGCTTGCCATAACGCCAATCAGCTTGTAAATCCCTTGCATCTGTGCGCTTTTCCCAATCAATCGATGTTCCTGCGATTTCGCCGGCGATGCCATGTCCGCCGAAGACGGTTCCCCACGAACGGTCTCGCTATGTGAGATTTTACTCCGCTCCACTTGCATCTGCATGGCTCGATCCAGGATCGTTTTCACCTGATCCAAATCGATCGGCTTTGAGATAAAATCAAACGCTTGCATCTGCATGGCCTGGATAGTTATCTCCACGCTGTCATACGCTGTCATCACAATAACGATGATGTCCGGCTGAATGGCTTTGATCTGCTTCAGGGCATCGAGGCCGCTCATGCCTGGCAATCGCACGTCGAGCAAAACGACTTCAGGCGTTTCCGATCGGATTTTCCGCAAGCCTTCCTCCGCATTGTTGGCGATGATCGGTCGGTAGCCTTCATCCGTCAGAAATTGCTCGAAAGCCCAGCATATTTTTTTATCATCGTCAATCACTAATACATTTCTCATGGCGACTCCTTCCAGATCCAGTTGGTGGAGAGTATCTTATCATGTCGACGCGGAACTTTCAATCGGAAAAGTGATTCAAATAAGCCCTTGAAAAAATCGTACGAATCTGATAATCTGTTGGATCGTGTGACCGAATTACTTTTATGGAGGAAGGAGAAACTGCGATGTCTTGGGAGGAGTCGGTAGAGTTTATGCCGCGTGAACGTCTGGAGATGCTTCAGCTCGAACGCCTCCGGGGCGTCCTTCATCGAGTCGCTGAGACGGTGCCATACTACAAGCGAATCTTTGAGAAACAGAAGATTCAGCCGGATGACATCAAGTCCCTGGATGATGTCGCTCAATTGCCCTTCACAACAAAGGCTGACCTGCGAGACAACTACCCTTTTGGCATGTTCGCCGTTCCTCTGAAACAGATTGTGCGTGTGCATGCATCGAGCGGTACGACGGGCAAGCCGACCGTCGTTGGTTACACTCGGCACGATATGGACGTTTGGGCTGAGGTCATGACGCGGACCTTGAGCGCCGGGGACGTCACTGCGTCGGACGTCGTTCACAATGCGTACGGTTACGGATTGTTCACCGGCGGACTGGGCTTCGGGTTGGGCGCGGAGACAATCGGTGCGGCTACTGTTCCCGTGTCGGGCGGATTCACCAAGCGCCAGTTGATGCTGATGGAGGACTTTGGCGCCACTGTGCTCTGCTGCACACCTTCTTACGCGCTCGTATTGGCTGAAACGGCTGAAGATGAGGGTATCGACTTTCGGAAGCGGATGAAACTGCGGGTCGGGTTCATGGGGGCAGAGCCATGGTCTGAAGCCATTCGCAGCGAGATTGAGGGGCGCATGGGCATTGAGGCGTTCGACGTCTACGGTTTAAGCGAGGTCATCGGTCCGGGCGTAGCGGGAGAGTGTCACGCCCATGCCGGACTTCACATCTTTGAAGATCACTTCCTCGCCGAGATCATCGACCCCGACACCGGCGCGCGGCTGCCTGATGATTCAGAAGGTGAACTGGTGTTGACCACCTTGACCAAGACGGGAATGCCGGTCATCCGCTACCGAACACGAGATTGCGTGCGGCTATCTCGGAAACCCTGCGCGTGTGGTCGCGCGCTGGCACGTATGAGTAAAGTTCTTGGGCGCACCGACGACATGCTCATCATCCGCGGTGTCAACGTGTTTCCCTCTCAGATCGAGGCAGCCCTGCTGAATGTAGACGGCCTTGCGCCGCAGTACCAAATCGTGGTGGATCGGCGAGCAAATCGACTCGACGATTTAGAAGTTTGGGTCGAAGCGACAGCGGCGACATACCGTGACGGCGAGTCGGCCTTTCAGCGGATGCAGGAGCAGGTGACACAGCACGTGCAACATACACTCGGCATAAACGTTCGGGTCCGCGTGGTCGCCCCGGGAGGCATCCAGCGCAGTGAAGGAAAGGCAGTCCGTGTGATTGATCGGAGGCAAATGCAATAATAACTCCGAAATCTGTCTGGCAGGAATGACACAGACCCAACTTACCATTGCAGGAGGAGGCTTATGTCTGAGTTTCAGACGATGCATTGGGAGAAAGATGGACCAGTCGCGCGGCTCACCCTGAACCGTCCCCATCTACTCAATGCAATGAACAACCAGGCGACCTACGATTTAAACGCTGTAGCGGATGAGATCGCCGAAGATAAAGACATCCGGATTGTCGCCATCGCCGGCGCCGGTCGAGCGTTTTGCACCGGCATTGACCTGAAGGAGCTCTCGGCGGGCCAGATTGACGTCACCTATCACGATTACTGGGAGGGTGCGCTCCGCAAGTTTGAGACCATGGAGCCGATTGTCCTTTGCTTAATCCACGGCTACTGTTTAGGCGGCGGGCTGCAGTTGGCGATGGCCTGCGATATTCGCGTTTCAACGCCGGCTGCACAGATAGGCCTGCCAGCTATCCGCGAGTCCTTGATCCCGGGGTTGGGGACGTGGCGGTTGCCCCGATTCGTGGGGATGGGACGCGCCAGATGGCTGATCCTTTCCGGCGAAAATATCGATGGGAATGAGGCACAACGAATCGGCCTAGTCGATCACCTGATCAGTGAAGATACATACCGGGAGGATTTTGAAGACTGCGTTGGCAAATACCGGCGTATCTGTTCCAAAGGAAGCCGTATGGCAAAACTCGTCACCAATCGCGCCTTCGATCTGGGCTATGAGGATTTCTACCGAGAGTACATCAAGCTGCAGGCAATTGCGATGACGTCCACCGACTTCCACGAAGCCATCACCGCCTACCGGGAGAAACGAAATCCCAAGTGGCAGTAGTATGTGATACCATTTGTAGTTTTCACTGAGGCCATTTCGTCAGGAACAACAAATCACAGAACAACCGATAAAATCCCCCGACCCCCTTTACGAAGGGGGGACAGAGTTTCCCCCCATACAGATCAAGTTAAGAAAAAAGTTGTGGGATTTGCCCAGATACCGATCGTTTCAGTCCTGAGCCCTTCGAAGCTCAGGATAAACTCCGCCGAAGGATC
>JAPUIP010000169.1 GCA_027296925.1 Candidatus Poribacteria bacterium
GGGTGCGCGCCGCATATTGGGACGGACGAAATGAGATGGGTGAACGGGTCTCAAGTGATACTTACTTCTATCATTTTCAAGCGGGTGATTATTCTGCAACAAAGAAGATGTTGATTTTGAAGTAGAACCAAAAAAGCCGCCTATGCCCTTCTGGACACAAGCGGCTTGTATTTACCCCACGGGATTCCTTCGGTCACTTCGACCTCTTGAATTGGTCAGCCCCAGGACATGACCCTCTCAGCCGAGGGCAGGCTGCCCAATGCGGTTGATACGCCCTGATGACATCCTTCGGGGCTCAGGACAAGTTGCCCAAGCTCAGTAATCACCGTGATGGGCTTCATCTCCACAGGCAACTTGTCCCGAACTTTGAGGGATGGGCTTTCCGTCCTTCGTGCGAATGAACTTGATGGTTGCGCCACAGGTGGGTTCTGGCCGCTTGGGACTCCAACGCCTTGTGACCTTGTGTGGGCGTGCGCGTGGGTTCTGATTGCGGCACGATGAATTGAAGGGCACCCCCCTCCCCCCTCCGATTGGGGCGAACGATCAAGGGACATCGGTGGAGAGAGGAAGCATTTCTGGGTCTGCCGTCCGCGCTGTTGCGTCAGATCTCCGCCTATCCGATGAGATCATCTGGGCATCGTGCCGTGAATTGCCCCAGATCTGCCCCAATTTGAGGGCATGTCACACCTGACACCCCCTCCGAAACCGCGCGGCCGCGACCGTTGCGATAGATCTCGGCGAAACCGTCGCCGCACCACAGGCACACCCTCAGACGGGCAGTTTATCTTCCGATTCGGCCCTTACCCAACCCCATACTTCCATTTCAATTCGCCATCAATGGCATTGAGGCATTTGTCTTTCGCGAGGGCGTTTCAGGCGCGGGGGTGCTGGTGTGCCGATGGACGGCAGAACCGGCCGCACGCCCTGTTCGCGCCCCCGTCATGCCAGTCGCCGGACGCAAAATGCAGGTGTGGCCGCACCACGCATTTAGTGATAGTACACCATGCCGACAGGTGGCAAGATGAGCCAGCTAGCAGCAGAGCCTGTCCCAATCCATCGGAACTCTACTTGTGCAACCGCATTTTCAGGCTTGACGCCGAATCAAATCGCTGCTACACTGATGTTACGTTTGGCAAATCTCCTATTCAGTTCCGTAAACGAACCTTTTTTGAATCTGATCAATCAGGAGGACACAACAATGAAAATCAGCGCCTTCATCAACCGTTCACCATGGATGGCTGTACTGCTATTACCCATGGTCTTTTTCTGGATGGGCTGTGACGCGATCCAGTCCATTCTCACCCCGACGGATATGTCCCCCGCCGAAAAACCGCATGTCACGGTCATGACGCGCAATCTCTACCTCGGCGGCGATTTCACACCCATCATTACCGCCGGATCGCCGGATCAGATACCGATCCTCACGGCGCAATTTTTCGCCGCTATTGTCGCGAGCAACTTCCCCGAACGCGCCCAAAAGATTGCGGATGAGATGGCAACCTTCAAGCCGGATCTCGTGGGGTTACAGGAGGTGTCGCTCTACCGCACGCAGACGCCGAGTGACTTTCTCCTGGGAAACATCGCTCCAAACGCAACGGAAGTCCAACTCGACTTCCTGGCGATCCTGCTTGCCGCATTGGAATCGCGTGGGCTTCACTACCAGGTTGTGGACGAATCGATCAACCTCGATGCTGAACTCCCTGCGGCGACCAGCCCGACGGCGTTCTTTGACGTGCGGATGACGAACCGAAACGTGATCCTTGCGCGAGAAGGCGTTGAAATCACGAATTCGATCTCGAAGAATTATGCCGCGACATTGAATTTCTCGGTTGCCGGCGTTGAAGTGCCAAACGTGCGGAGTTACAGCATCGTCGATGCCACAGTAAACGGCATGACCTTCACATTTGTCAACACCCATCTCCAGAATGAGGTGGCGCCGCCGATTCAGGTCGCACAGGCGCAGGAACTGATGGCGACATTGGCGGAGGTGAGTCATCCCATCATCCTTGTCGGCGACTTCAATAGCGCGGCAGATGGATCTAGCACGGAGACGTATTCCCTGCTGACATCCCAGTTCACCGATGCCTATGCAGAAGGGGGTGAGCTACCCGGCAATACCTGTTGTCACGATGCAGACTTGAGGAACGCTGCTTCCAACTTGACCAAGCGCATCGATCTGATCCTCTACCACGGTGCGATTTCCGTTGACGCGGCGACGACCGTTGGGGACAGTATAGCGTCCAGGACTGCATCTGGGCTTTGGCCATCGGATCACGCCGGTGTCGTTGCGACGATGCGAATTAAAAGCTGATACCATGCAATCATTGTGCATTAAACCGTAGTGGCGATTTTAATCGCTCTGAAAGCGACTGAAGTCGCCATTCTGTAACCGCCCATTTTCTAACATCGGGATGCGCTAGAATGTCCAAGATGTCTCCGAATAGTTCAAGAGTTGTGTTCGTTATCTCTAACGTGAGTTCGACGGTGCGCTCTGGAGGAGCAGTTGTGTAATGTGGGTTGAGTAGGAAAAAATCGCGCCTTTTTCCGCCAAAGGTGTTGTTGTGGAAACTTGACCCTTCCAAGAAGGCTTGAGTCTAGTCAACGTAAGGCGTTTAACCGATTCAATCATCGTGTCAATATCCCCTTTCATTGCACGAAATCGAGGTAAGAAGTTCTGAAGGAGAGCGATATTTCCCAAAGCAATTGGACCATCCGCGTCAATCCGTTTCCAGTTCCAAAGCGCATATGAGGCATAGGAAAGTATCGGTGGACGCCCCAAATAACAAGAGACCTCGTACCAAGGGGCAGCGATGCACGGCGGCAAATGATCGGCGGGCTTCGTTTCACCCCAGACATAGGCGTGTCCGAGATAAGACAGTAGGAGCATCCCTCGTTCATAGTCAGCCTTTTCTTTTAGCATCGACGCATCTAAAAACGGAAGCCCCTTGAGGATACTTTGGACTCTACCGGTAATCAGCAGCTTTGGAAGTTCACTCGCTGCCTGTTCCCATGCCGCATATCCACTTGGCAGCGTTTGCGGTGGGTCCGTTGTCGGGAGAAAACCGCGTTCGGGATGGACATCGAATTTCTTGAGCTTATTTGGTGATAACATCGTACTCCCTCCTTGTAATCATGCAATTTGTGCCGCCTACGCCGGTATCCATGCAAGGTCAAGAATTGTATTCGTCGGATTCTCCGTGCGGAACCACGCCACCACTTTCATACCGATTTCCGGTTCGCCTTCCAAAAGGTACGACATCATTTTGGTGCAGACGCCATCGATGGACACTGAAATCAGCGGGCACGGCGTGGAGAGCTTGAAATTGCCCCCCGGATACTCGACAGTCGTATGCGTGTAGATTTCGCCAACCTGCGGTGCTTCGACCCATTCCATACGTCCCAAGCAGTCGGGACAACACGGTCGCGGTGGCAGCCAGAGAAGGTTTTCCTCGCACGCCCGGTTTGCGTAGCGCGTGCCGAACAGCTTCGATTTACGCAGCCCGTCAAAGAACGGCGTAAGCCCGCCGTAGGTGTGTATGTGAAAGTAATCCTTTATGTTCTTGATGACGAGGGGCGAAGGGTTCATCGCTTCGCACCCCATACGCATCAACTTAAGGTTTGGTTCTACGAAAATCGTCTCCGAGATACCCTGATCTTCGGATCAGGGAGTGTCATGAGCGAAGCCTCCAGCCGCCGAATTCATTCGGTGCAATGGGCGGTGGAATGAATTCCACCGTTGGAGTGTGTCATGAAACTCAGACCGTTGAAACGGTCGGTATCGGGGGCAATGCGGCACCAACATGCTTAACTTGATCCCAATGGGGTTCATCGCTTCGCACCCTTTAGCAACTAATTCGACGGACATTCGGATCTCCTTATGTTAAGTCTCAGTACTTCACATTTTGCAGTTTCACCAGCATTTTTCAAGGTTTCATGGGGATCTAGGAGCTTGATTCTGGGAGCTTGGGCAACGCTTTGTCGAGCCCACAGATTCTAGTTCCCAGCACCCAGTCCCAGTTCTTCGCCTCGGACCTGGCAAATTGGGCGACAACGCCTTTAAGGGACTGAATTTCTTGAAATTGTGAACTACTGAAGCTATTTGGTACCCATTCCTAAAGGATGCGAAGATGCAAGCATCCATCTGAATTTCTGCATCGCTGCATCCTTAGTTATGTTTTACGCTTAGGCTTCACGGAGGTGTTAGATGGCCATAAAAACCTGCTTGATGATTGGTGGCAGCGGCATGGCAGGCGGCTGGATCCGAAACTTTGTCGATCACTTCAGCGATCGGGTGAAGATTATCGGGTTAGCAGATGTTAAACAGGATGTCCTTGAACAGCAAGGAAAAGCGCTCGGTCTCAGCGACAATCAGCTTTTTACCGACTTTAACGAAGCTTGTGCCACGGTCAAAGCAGACTTCTGCGGCGTCGCCACTCCCCCGCCATTCCATAGTCCCGCGGTCATCGCCGCGATGGAGAACGGCATGCCGGTGATTTGCGAGAAGCCAATTGCCGACACCCTAGAAGCCGCAAAGGCGATGGTACGGACCTCCCGGAAAACCGGCCTGCCTTGCGCAATCATCCAGAATTATCGCTATGCGCCCAATAAGCAGGAGTTGGTGCACATCAGGGATGAAGGACGTTTGGGGCGTCTACAGCATATTGTCGGACGGTATGCCTGTGATTATCGCCGCTACGAATCGTGGGGGAAGGTGTGGCGGCATGATATGGATTTCAGTCTACTTTTTGAGGGCTCTGTTCACCATCTCGACATGCTGCGCTTTCTCTCTGGCGGTGACTGTGAAACCCTGATCGGATTCGGTTGGAATCCTGAATGGTCGAGCTTCAAGCACTATTCCAGTGGGCTCTACCTGATGCAGATGAACAATGGGGTTTACACCTGTTATGAAGGAAATAGTTCTGCGGCGGGCATCACCAATTGCTGGCATCAGGAGTATTACCGCGCAGAATTCGAGGAAGGTTGCGTCGAAATTGCCGGCGGGAATCAGATGACCATCCATCGTGTAGGACAAGCACCGGAGATTTACGAAGCGCCAGACATCCCCCGCTTCGGTCATGAACATCTGTTCGACGAATTTCTGAACTGGCTCGATGGGGGTGCGCCGGCTGCCACGCGAATCGAGGACAATATCAAGAGCTTCGCGTTGGTGATTGCAGCGATGGAGACAACGGTTGACGGCCAACCGAAACGAATCTCGGACTACTTGAGCGATCTGGCACTTTAACCTGCATGAATCTGATTTTGGTGGATGATTGTAAGCTTCGGGAGAATATCCAGGAATTACAATATAAATCGCACTTCCAGAAGCAACAGTCGCCCACAAAGTTCTCCGATAAATACAGTCAACATCGCAATGTAAAGGAATCCCGTTGCGGCGCGCGTTGCCCCAACAACATCCTGTTGGGTTGCCTGATCACGCAAGCAGTACCAGATGATGATATACATCACAACCGATCCGCCGAACCCAAGGAAAGCCCGCAACCCAAAGATGAGTTGGTGGAAAAAGTTCAGGGGAGTCGCCGGCGCCGCTTGCCATCGAAAAATCACGTTTAGGGCAAAAAATGAAATCGACAAAATTAATGAGATCAGAAAAATCTGATTGAATCTTTTTAGGTAGATGACCGGCAAACGCGGGGTCACAAGATACCAGTGCCCAAACCACATCCCGCTATTGACTGCGCCCAATAAAACCGTAGAAATGAGAAATTGCGCCGGTAATAAGAACTGCACGCCCGGCAGATTCATCCCGTCCAGGTAGAAGTTCGCACTATACACTATCCAGATCAGTCCGACCACCGCACTCAGGATAAGAAGGAGGCGATTGATAATCGCCGGTTTCAGCCACAGACTTATCATGTAGAAAAGAGTCAAGAGAAAGAAGATAAGCACAAGCGCAGAATCTTGTTCCTGCCAGACAAATAGGAAATTCTTGAGACCGACTGTATGGTGGTTGATTGCCAGGTTGGCGCAACGCGCGCAGATTATAATCAGTAAGTAGATCGCTCCCATTAGCCGATAAAATCCGCGTCCTACCAGGTCTTTGGGTATAAGGAGAAGCAGCCCCAGACCGCCGACGGCTAACTGGCTGAAAACAAGATAAAAAATGCGAACCATATCAGTAAAAATCCTCCATCACCAAAGAAAAACCCATCGCAGTCAAAAGATCGCAATGGGTTTTGGAAGTGTCCGGAAAAGCTTGCGGATTAAAGAATCTCTACGACCGCATTCACAGCTTCCAACTGTTCCTTAATCTTTTCGGCTTCCTCTTTACTGACACCTTCTTTGATGACATTCGGAGCCGCTTCAACGGCGTCTTTGGCTTCCTTCAGTCCCAGTCCGGTAACTGCCCGTACCTCTTTGATGACGGGAATCTTATTGGGTCCAATCTCTTTCAATTGGACGTCAAACTCGGTTTTCTCCTCTTCCGCCGGTGCTTCCTCAGCGGCACCTTCTGCTGCAACACCCGGCATCAGACCGGGGACAGGCATCATCATCGGCGCAGCCGCTGCACTCACGCCAAACTTCTCTTCAAGCGCTTTCACCAACTCGGAAAGCTCCAAAACGGTCATATTGCTGATCTCCTCGATCAGCTTTGTAATATCAGCCACTGTTTTATTCCTTTCTAAAAAGATAGAATTTATCACCTCTCAACGTTCAGCTTTCATGCTGACGGTTGAGTGCCGACCCCTTTGCTAGGCCTCCGCCTCCTTTTTTTGATCGGCGATCGCCTGTAATACCGTCGTAACCTGACGGATCGAACCCTTCAACACATTGACGAGTCCGGTGAGCGGTGAACCTTGATGTAATACGTTGACAAGTCCGGAAATGGGCGCTTTCAGTCCACCAACGGCAAGCGCAATCAACTGGTCTTTTGATGGCATATTGACCAATTCCCCAACGGCTACCGCGTCAATGACTCTGGTACCCAGTATCCCGGCCTTAATCTTTAGATGTTCATGCTCATGACCGAACGCTTCTAAAATCTTTGCAGAGGCAGCCGGATTATTGCTCATGGCAACGCCAGTCGTCTCACGAAGATAAGGTTCCACACCCTCAATCCCTAACTCCTGAGCAACGACATTGATAAGTTTGTTCTTATAAACTTTATAGCGGATTTCCGCCTCACGCAGTTTGTCCCGTAACTCGTTCATCTCCGCAACAGTTAGTCCCTGATACTCTGTCAGGATGATGACTTCCGAGTTTTGAAAATTCTCTCGAATATTTTCCACTTGCTCCACGTTTTGCTGATTAGGCATTCGACGCCACCTCCTCTCTTCAGTCAGTTCATTCGTTTCCGTGCAAAAAAAAACCTCCAGTCGTAGTGGAGGCTTTACTTCTCCATTTAAGGACCCACGTCCGCGAACTTGAAGGTGCGCACAAAATAAAAACGGAACAACCATCAACTCGCACACGGAAGCCGAAAGTGGTGGGAGACCAAGTCTGCCTCGGCAGGCTGGAAGTTCCATTTAAGCAAAATTGCACCTACTGTCTACGACGACTCACGTTTATTCAATTTTCAGTTTGCGGGAATTTATCGCCTACGCTCGGGGTTTAGCCAAACTGCTGCGGCTCTAGACGAATACCGGCGCCCATCGTTGACGATACCGTAATGTTCTTCAGATACCTTCCCTTCGTGGAAGCCGGGCGGGCGCGCACCAAAGCACTCATCATTGTTTCGATGTTTTCTTTGATTTGATAATCATCAAATGAAGCTTTGCCGACGAGCACATGAACGACTCCGGACTGTTTTTCGACGCGGTACTCAATCTGTCCAGCCTTAATACTACGGACCGTCTCTTCGACATCCATCGTGACCGTTCCTGCTTTCGCATTCGGCATCAGGCCCCTTGGACCGAGAATACGTCCCAGCTTCGGCATAATGGTCCGCATCAAATCGGGGGTCGCAATAGTTGCGTCAAAATCCAGCCAACCCCCGACAATCTTCTCGACAAGGTCGTCGGTGCCCACGGCGTCGGCGCCAGCTTCTTCGGCCTCACGCGCTTTATCCCCTTGTGCAAAGACAACCACGCGCATCTCCTTGCCTGTGCCATGGGGTAGGGAAACGGTGCCGCGGATATTCTGATCCGCATGCCGGGGATCGACCCCAAGATGTACAGCTAAATCTACGGTTTCATCGAATTTTGCACTCGCGGTTTTTTTTAATAACTGCAGCCCTTCATCTAAATCGTAAAGCTTCAAGCGATCGACCAGTTTTCCAGAGTCGCGATATCTCTTTCCTCTTTGTTTCATTGCATTCCTCCTGAATAGCTACTCACTGACCGTGATTCCCATACTCCGCGCGGTTCCCGCAACCATCCGCATCGCCGATTCCAGACTAGTTGTATTGAGATCCGGCAGCTTCGTTTGTGCGATTTCCTGAATTTGGGGTTGTGTCACGGAAGCGACTTTGGTTCGGTTCGGTTCACCTGACCCCTTCGCCAGCTTTGCCGCCTGTTTTAATAGTACAGCCGTCGGTGGTGATTTAACCTCGAACGTAAACGAACGATCTGCGTAACATGTCACCACCGTTGTGACAATCAACCCCTGTTGGTCCTGAGTCCGTGCGTTAAAGGACTTAATGAATTCTGGAATATTAACCATGTAAGGCGCGAGGCTTGGACCAACCGGTGGATTGGGCGTTGCCTGTCCGGATAGCAGTTGGAGTTTAACAATACCGGCAACCTTCTTAGCCATCTACATCTCCTTCAAAACGGTAAATCTGCCTATTTTCACATGTGCCTTGAGACTAAATCTTTTCGACCTGGAAATACTCAAGCTCTATCGGTGTTGATCTGCCAAAAATGGAGATCGTCAGATGCAATCGCTGCTTGTCTTCGTCGATTCGATTAATTTCCGCTGGAAACTCCCTAAACGGCCCATCAATCACTTGAACCTTATCTCCAGCGGCGTATTCTAACGTTGGAGCCGCTTTCTTCTTTTCCTCACCCGTTGAAATACTGAGGATATTCTGGACCTCTTCTTCATCGAGCGAGGCAATAACATCCATAATGCTCGGTGTATCCTGGATGAGATCCCAACTCCTCTGGCTCGCCTCATTTGGCGCATCCGCACGAAGTTCGTGCTCGGTTTGAATGAGGATATATCCCGGATAAGATGGGCGTTCAAATACGCGCTTTTTGCCGTTTTTGATTTCGACAACTTCTGTGGTCGGAACGATAACCTGAAGAATCTCATCTTCCAACCTCATCGCGAGGACCCGCCGCTCAAGGTTCAATTTCACCTTTTTTTCATGCCCGGAATAGATATGGAGAATATACCAAAACCCGTCCATATGATTTTCCTACGATTTCGAATCAGTTAGAATCAGAAAAGAGTTAGTTTGTCTGAATGAACCAACTACGCAACAGAGAGAGTCCGAACCCTCTTATTGGCTCGGGCGAATTGAAGACAAAGTGATAACATAGAACAACGATTAACGGGATTAACGCGATTGGAATCGTAAGTTGCCACCTTGGCGTATAGCGCTTGACAATTAAGGGGGCAACCAAAACAATGCCAACGAGCAGAATCATTCCGTGTATAGACAGCCATTTAGGATATGTGGTGTTTCCGTCAACAAGCCAAAGAAAAATACCAATGATGGCGCACGCCACAATCACGACAATCGTATTGCCCTGGACATCCTTCCATTGTGGCTTGGACACCTTTCCCCACTCAAGTTTAATGTCTTGGATATATTTTTTCGTACGTGCAATCATCGTTTATAAAACATAAAAAAGGCAGGCCAGGAGGGATTCGAACCCCCAACCCTCGGTTTTGGAGACCGATGCTCTAGCCGTTGAGCCACTGGCCTGCAGGAAAATGAAATACTATCGAATTTCTTTGTGCGGGGTATGCTTGCGGCAAGAACGACAATATTTTTTCATCTCGTAACGCGCCTGTTGCGTCCTTTTATTTCTTGTCGTGACATAATTCTGCCGTTTGCAATCATCACACGCCAAAGTTACAATATCTCTCGGCATAATACCCACTCAAACCCTTCAGTTGCAGTTTAACGAATCAAAAAACAGGATGGAGCCGACGACCGGGTTTGAACCGGTGACCTCGTCCTTACCAAGGACGCGCTCTACCTACTGAGCTACGCCGGCATAACTGAAACTACCGTTAAGCGGGAGACGGGACTTGAACCCGCGACGATTGGCTTGGAAGGCCAATGCTCTACCAACTGAGCTACTCCCGCGTGCCATTGTCTAATTGGGGAACAATGGGGGAGGAAGGATTTGAACCTCCGCAGGCATTGCCAACAGATTTACAGTCTGCCCTCGTTGACCGCTTGAGTACTCCCCCGCATGATGGATAGGTGGCGGTCGAAGCTGGCGAGAGGACTTGAACCCCCAACCTGGTGATTACAAATCACCTGCTCTACCGGTTGAGCTACGCCAGCAAACGCAGAGGTGAATTATACATGCCAGCCTTCAATTTGTCAAGGGTTTTTTCCGTTAAAATGCGTGACCGAGTTCAAGATAAACGAGCGCCTCAAATCGCCTTCTTGACGGCGCATCAAAGTCATCAAATCCTTTTCTGAATGGGATACCAAAATCCAAACGCGCCGGTCCGAGCGGCGTGTCCACACGCACGCCAAGCCCCACTGCAGAGTAGAGCGGGGATTCATCAATCGCTGAAAGTTTATCCCAGACGTTTCCGACATCGAAAAATAGGACACCACCGATGAACTTATAGATCGGAAATCGCAGTTCCGTGTTCAAAATCAATAACACATCCCCTCGATGATTCCCGGACTCATCAACAGGTCCCAGCGACCTTTCCTTATACCCTCTGACTGTTGTTGATCCCCCCGCGCGGAAACGTTCAAAGGAGATGATTTCCCGAGCCCGGTTGCCTCGGAGTCCCTCTTCAAAACCAAGACGAATCGCACTGGCAAGGACGACTTCCCCCCCAAGCTGTCGATAATAGCGATGGTCTGTTGTGATTTTGAAAAAACTGGTTTGCCCTCCGAGAAA
>JAPUIP010000017.1 GCA_027296925.1 Candidatus Poribacteria bacterium
TAACTGCTTCTTTCTACTCAACATGTTTTCGGACGGACACTTAGACATTCTCGTGCAGAAACGCCGTAATACAGGGGCGGCGAAGCGTTTCTTTCGGAAACTCTTGAAGGGCTTACAGTTTGTGCCCAATCGACTCGTTACCGATAAACTCCGCAGCTATAGCGCGGCCCACCGCACCACCCTCCCCTCTGTCCAGCACTGCACCAAACAATACGCCAACAATCGGGCCGAGGTCTCTCATCAACCGACGCGCCAACGGGAGAGACACATGCGCCGCTTCAAGTCTCCGCGGCAGGTTCAGCAGTTTCTCTCTGTCCACAGTCCGATCAATAATCTCTTTCGAGTGGGCCGCCATCTGATGCAGGCGGCTCACTACCGGCTGTTTCGAGACAAGGCCTTTGCGACGTGGCAAGCGGTGACTACGGGGCTAGCAGTCGCGTAAAGGGAAGGCTCATTCGACCTCACACTACGGGAGGTTCGTACTCTGCCCCGATAACTTGACAACACCCTCTTGATCCCCAGTCAAACGGGCCTCAGTAATCCTGCGTAGCAACAGAACTTTTTCTGTCCTGTCCGTGAAGTGTCCGCCTTTTAAGAAAAGACAGAATGGGCATCCGATGGGCTGTAGGCGAACAGTATAAGCGGCTGACTCACAACGGGAAATATGAAAGAGTAGCGCCTATGAACTGCAGGAAAGAAGTCTCCAGATAAAAGACAACAGAAGTGTCTGAAGAATTGCAATCGAAAAAGGAGGACTGACACAATGAGTCAAACCGTATCCCAATCCGAACCAAGCCAACTACCGACTGCCGACGAGCTAGGCTTTGATCCCGGCGCCCTGCGTGAGCAATATGCGGCTGAGCGTGCGAAACGTCTGCGCACAGACGCGAACAACCAATACCAGGAAATTACCGGCCAGTTCGCGCACTACAACGTGGACCCCTACGTCGAGCCGGGCTTCACCCGTCCTGCGCTGCACGAAGAACTCGATGTGGTGATTGTTGGCGGCGGTTTTGGGGGCCAATTGGCAGCAGTGCGGCTGCGAGAGGCCGGCATCACAAACTTTCGCATCATCGAGAAAGCCGGTGATTTTGGCGGCACCTGGTACTGGAACCGCTATCCCGGCGCCCAGTGTGATATCGAAGGCTATCTCTATCTGCCCCTGCTGGAAGAGATCGGCTACATCCCGAAGGAACGCTACTCCTTCGCGCCGGAAATATTTGCCCACGCTCAACGGATCGGCAAGCACTTCAATCTCTACGAGAAAGCCTGCTTCCAGACGAAAGTCAAAGAGGCCCGTTGGGATGAGGAAGCAGGACGCTGGACAGTCACCACCGATCGCGGCGATGCGTTCAAGACGCGCTTTATGATCATGTCGAGTGGGCCGCTGAACAAGCCCAAGTTGCCTGGGATTCCAGGAGTCGGAAATTTCAAAGGGCATACTTTCCATACGAGTCGGTGGGACTACGACTACACTGGTGGTGATACCACCGGAGGTTTACACAAACTCCACGACAAACGGGTAGGGATTATTGGCACCGGGGCGACTGCAATTCAGTGCATACCGCATCTGGGCGAGCATGCGCAGCAACTGTATGTGTTCCAGCGCACGCCGTCCTCCGTGGACGAACGCAACAACACGCCCACCAACCCGGAATGGGCGAAGACGCTCAAGCCCGGCTGGCAGGCGTATCGGAACCGCAACTTCACCGCCCTCCTGGATGGGGTGCAGCTTGAGGGAGATGAGGTCGGCGATAAGTGGACCAGCCCGCTCAAGAAGCTCGGCGAGCTACTCAACAGCAGAAGCTCGGATATCTCCGGCAAAGAAAAGGCGCTCTTAGCGGAGATTGCCGACTTTCAGAAGATGAATGAGATTCGCGATCGTGTGTCCACAACCGTGCGCGACCCGCAAACCGCGCAGGGGCTCAAGCCGTGGTTCAGCCAGTGGTGCAAGCGCCCAACCTTCAACGACGAATACCTCCCTACCTTCAACCGACCCAACGTGAAGTTAATGGACACCAACGGAAAAGGTGTCGATCGCGTGACCGAGCACGGAGTCGTGGTGGATGGGGTTGAGTACGAAGTGGACTGCCTGATCTTCGCGACGGGGTTCGAAGTGGGGACAGCGTACACGCGGCGGGCCGAGTTCGGGATGTACGGCCGTAACGGCGAGCCTCTCGCCGACGCCTGGGCAGAAGGGATGCGAACCTTCCACGGTTTCCTGAGCTGCGGGTTTCCGAACTGTTTTCATATGGGGCTCACCCAGACCGGTCTCACGGCGAACTTTACCTATATGCTCGATAATCAAGCCCAGCACGTTGCCCAGCTCATCACGCAGGTAAATAGTTGCAAAGCGAAATCAATCGAGCCGACCCCCGAGGCTGAGGCGGAGTGGGTGAAGCTCGTGGCCGGACCGAACATGATGACGAACTACCAAAACGTCTGCACGCCGGGATACTACAACGGCGAGGGGACAAACGAGGGGCAGGGGTTTCTCCAGGCCATATATCCCCATGGCGCGCTGGCCTTTTATGACATGCTCGCCCGCTGGCGCGAGCAGGGAGACTTTGAAGGTCTCATTGTGAAATAGATGAGTAATACAAGACAACCTATCATCCTGTATGGCGTGCCGTTTTCACAACCGGTGCGTGCGGTCATGTGGCTGATGCTGTATAAGCGGACGCCGTTTGAAATGGTCCTAATCAACCCAGGCTCAAAAGGGGAAACCGGTAGCCGAAATCCGGCCTATCTGGCCAAAAATCCCGGCGGGACGATTCCGACGATCGAAGAGCCGGACACCGGCTTTGTGCTCGGCGAAGCGCACGCCATTATGTGTTATTTGAGCAATAGACACGGCTGGGAAGACGTGTACCCTACGGATCATCGGCTGCGCGCTAAGGTGGACTGGTATTTGCACTACCACCATCGCAATGTCCGCGACGCCTCCATCGGGTTAGTCGCGCCGAAGATCCGCAAGGATCTGGATATTCCGGACGTCACTCAACAGGCCGCACGGGCGACACTGACGAACGCACTCCGCGCATTGGAGTCAGGTTGGCTCGCGGAATCCCGCTATGTGACGGGCGCGCACCTCACACTGGCCGACTTTGCCGCGTACGTGGAGATCGGGCAGCTGCAACCGGGTTTTACCAACGTCTTCGATTTCGAGCCCTTCCCCAATGTGCAACGCTGGTTAGGCGAGATGAAACGCGTTGACGGACACGACGACGTGCACGTCGTTCTAGCGGAACTCGGCGATATCAGTGTCGAGCCGCCGACTCTGGAGGCTATCAGGAGCGCGAACAAAAACGCGCTCAGGGTCTTGAAGGAAAAACTGAGAGAATTGACGCAGTGAAGGAAAGCTATGACCGAACCTCAGGGATACTGTGCGAACGGATTCGAGGCCGTCCGCGATGCGTTTCAAGAGAATTTCGCTACGGGCGATGAGCTTGGCGCTAGCGTTTGCGTCGTACACGACGGAGAGGTGGTTGCTGACTTGTGGGGCGGCTCCTCGGCGCCAAGTGGTGAGCCATGGCAGAAGGACACCATCGTCAACGTGTACTCCACCACCAAAACCATGGCCGCCGTCTGCATGTTGATGCTTGCCGACCGAGGGCTGATCGAGTTCGACGCTCCGGTTGCGCGCTACTGGCCTGAGTT
>JAPUIP010000170.1 GCA_027296925.1 Candidatus Poribacteria bacterium
AATCGTTGAGTTGAGCAAACGGTCGTAAATCAAACCGGCAACTCGTTCCGGTGGATTGGCGGCATTTCGTAGGAATAGCACGTTTGATTGACCGTTGAAACTCGTACTATCGCTGAGATTCCAACTTTTCCCAACTACTGAATATATACCTGCTCAATGTCAGGATACGACAATACATCATATCTTATACGATTTGGAGTTACAGATGCGACCATTTCATCCCGTCTAAATGGCAGAAAATCTCCTAAAGTTTGGAACTGGCAGGAGGAAGAATAGTCGCATTTCTAGCTACAAACAGTATTAGGCAACACAAGCCCAATAGATCGTCGAACGCATTATTGTTCAAAGTCCAATTCCTTTCGGAAACGCCCAAATTATCGCATGATTCCGCCATGTGCACAATCGGGTGAAGTCCCTATTTCCCGACCTATGAACTCCCTATTTCCCATTTTTTTGGATCGGACACGAGAATCGGAAATCTTCGTCAGTGGAAAATCCGCGGATCGATTAGATCAAAAATCCGCTGCATCTCCTCTTGAGTCATCCGTCCGAGGGGTTGTACCAATTGGATGCGCCCAGATTGATGAATCAGCACAACAGTGGACATTTTGAAGCGCATTCCATATTGTCTGGAGACTTTGCCCGTCCAGTCCAATAGGATGCTCGGCGGGGGTGGCTCCGCTTCGTCGCCCCGAAGCTCTGCCTTAATTTTGCCTTTGAGGAATAATTTGGCAAAGAAAGGAACGCCCGATCCATTGGCAATGGGGAGAACACGCAGGTCGTTGGCGTACCGGTCAAGGAATATCTGAAACCAATTTCCTCCTTGATCGACGCTATCCTTATCGAAACCCACGAGCAACACATTTTCTCCGCGAAATTGATGCAGTCGAAATTCGGTGTCGTACTGATCTTTGAGGGTGAAATCCACTGCCATAGTGCCGGGCTCAGGAACAACGAGTGTTGGGGGACCACATGCCAGGAACGCGGATAGAGAAAACCAAATCCATCCGCGCGATGTATGGAGGGAGCGCAAAAAGTGAAACATAAAGAGAGAGACGCAATGCGTAATTTGCCCCATTGCGTCTCTCTCCTCGTTGACAGATTTTTGACCGAGGCGGGCCTCGATTGCACTGCGACTGTGCTGTACTGACAACATCAAGATGCCCTCATTTCTTTAATCCGACCATAGCGGCGTCAACACCTTTGTCAGTTGAACAAGGCTCTCCAGATTGTGAGCCGGCAAGAAATAGTCAACGTACGGCAAAGCTGTACGTATGCCTCGACAGATCGGCTGATACCCATCGGCGCCAAGCAATGGATTGAGCCAAATCAATTTGTACGCATGGTGGTGCAGCACTTCCATCGCCCCGCGCAGGATTTCCGGCTCTCCTCGATCCCAGCCGTCGCTGATCAAGATGACAACAGATCTGTACGCCGAGAATGCTCGCCCAAACTCACGGTTAAAGGCAGTGATGCTCTCGCCAATTCTCGTTCCCCCCGACCAGTCGGGCACAACCTGGGCAACTTCACGGAGCCCTTCTTCGATTCCCTTCCGGCGGAGCAGACCGGTAATGTTCGTCAGACGAGTGCTGAAAACCGCGATTTCGATATCCTTCATCGTCTGCTGCATGCCGTAAATAAACTGAATCAGAAATCGAGAATAGCAGTCCATCGATCCACTTACATCACAGAGCAAGAGAATCTTGTTCTTCTTGACCTTGCGCCGTTTCCGGATCAATTTCAGTGGTTCCCCACCGTAAGCGATATTCTCACGCCAGCTTCGGCGAAAATCGATGGTCTTGCCTCTGGGGCTGATCTTCCTTCGATGGCTGAGTTTTGTCGCAAGCAATGGGGCAAGCCGAGCGATAATCCGACTCGCCTTGTCGAGATCTTCCGCCGTAAAGTGGCTGAAATCCTTTTGGGTTAAGACATCATCGGGACTATAGGCGATGGTGTCTTCCGCATCGTCATCTTCATCGCTATCGATCTTTCCCCATTTGTCCAGATCGAAGTCTTGATCTTCGGCATTGAGTGATTTCTGGACGGACACCAATTCATCTTCATCAGCGTCCAATCCTAACTCCTGAATGTCCGGGCGGGGATACTTCCAGAACCAACTGAAAGCCTTATCAAATATCGCCCGCTCTGATTCATTGGCGATCAGGTTCATTTTAGCAATCTGATAAAAATCCTCCTGTCGTCCGATATCGATCCACTCCAGACTCCGGCAGAAACTGATTTGATTCGTCGTCGTAACATTCACATCCATCTGCTTGAGCAAACGGCAGAAAGCGGTAATTTCTCCCAAGAGAGATTGTTGGTGGGTCATAGGTCAATCCTGAGGCGGTCAAAAGGTTATCGGAAACAGACTTCTTGCACTTTAATCGTTTCCGTATTTTCCGGGAAAACTGTCATCACCCGGCATGACAATTAGCAACTTGTGGCATTGCGTCCACGGCAAACGCAAGATGAATCACGCGACTCGAAGCCGAATGACATCTGCATGTGTGAATCATTATACCATTTCTGTTTGAAAACAGAGTAGTCTGTCGCGGCCCACCGATGTGTGCGCGTTGGCAGATGCTCGCATTCCGTGTAGCGGGACACGTGGATCTGCACCGATAAGATGATGCGGCATTCTCACTCAGAAATGGTATGAGGTAGGCGAGGAAGGCGTTTATTGGCCAAAAAAATAGGCTGAGACGATAATATCTCAGCCCATTCCTTTCATTGTTGAGACAATCCAGATTCCAATTAATCGTTATCTTTTGTTTCGCCCAACGTCGTCGGCAACTTTCCTTGTGGCGAGACGGGTGTCAGGGCGTTCTGCCCCGCAAGTCGATTTAAGAATCGTGTCCACGCCGCATCAAAAGAAGCCTGTTGAACTTCGCTGGGGTTTTCTGCTTCTGCGACACTTCTCAAGAAAGCGTGACCCACGCCCGGATAGGTTTCAATCTCATAAGTTACCTTTGCGGCTGCGGTTGCTTCCTGGGTCGCCGGTATCGTCGCATTGATCCGCGCATCATTCTCTGCGTAGAAACCGTAGACCGGCACCATGATTCGTGCAATATCTTCCGCAGGAGGACCGCTCCCGTAGAAAACATACGCAGCAGCCAGCGAATCCTCGTTCGTTGCGAAACGGAATGATTGACTGCCGCCCCAGCAGAACCCCGAAACGCTGACCTGCGCCACGGATGGTAGAGCATGGAGATACTTCGTGACTGCTTTGAGGTCACTGGTAATCTGGTCCGCGTCCAGACTGTTGATGGCTGTTCGCGCAGCATCGCTGGATGCAAAGCTCTCGGTGGCGCCGCCATTGGGGCCTTCGCCGGAAAGCAAATCCGGTGCGACGGCGACATACCCATTTTCTGCTAACCGTTCGGCAACGGATTTGACCCAGTCTGTTAGGCCCCGATTCTCATGGATGACAATGACGCCGACGGTGGGTGTGTCGGATTCTGGCACCGCCAGGTGTGCAGTGACGATGCGCCCGGTTTCAGTGGTAATCTCTACCGATTCTGCCGCGCCGGGCTGACTGATTACGGTGAATAGTCCGCAGAGGAGCGGAATGACGATGCGTCTTCTCAAGTTGAACCTCCTTGAATTGAAGTTTCAGGTTTTAGGTTATCTTCTCTGAAATGAGACGTATCATCCCACGCTGAGGATGAATGACAAGCAGCGAAAATCGCGATTTTTCGCTTCGCCAAACAGCTTGAATTTTCTAGTGGTCCTCGAACCCGTTTCAAAGCTAGCCCTCCCCACTCAGGTCTAAACAGACCAATTCATCCAGGTTTCTCAAGTACAATCTGCCAGCCGACAGTGTTGGAACGGTCCAACACCGGCCACTGAGCACCTGAGTTTGTGCAATTTCAATATATCCCGTGTGAGTTGCTTCGACGAGTGCGAGATTTCCACTTTCGCCCAGTACGATGAGGTGACCGTCAGCGTAGATGGCCGTGCCTTGACCGAACCCGCGCGTCTTCCACTGTTCCGCACCGGTGTCCGCATCAATGCACTTGAAGATTGTGTTGTCGAAACCGTAAAGGTAGCCATTATAACCCACGGATGTCGAAAAACGGTTCTTCAACACACGGTCTCGCCACACTTCTTCGATACGCATTTCTTCCGCTGTCCATCGAATCTGAACAACAGCCCCTTCGTCTCGCGAAGAAATAAAGACTTTATCCGGTGGAATAAAAACCGGAGTCACTGAATTCTGATCACGTCTTCCTGGTTCCCATCGATATCTCCAGTTCACATGACCGTCCTTAGGCGAAAGCGAGACGAGCGCATCCCCTGTGAGAAAGATGGCTTGCCGAATGTCATTGACTGTGATGACAATCGGTGACGAATAGCCAGATGGATAAGCCTCCGTGTTCCAAATGAGCTTACCGCTGGCTTTGTCGAAAGCAACAAGCGATTTACCATCGGCACCACCAACCTCGACAAGAAGCAGGTTTTCTTCGACAAGCGGTGAAGTGGAGAACCCGTGTTGAGGGATTGCGCTACCGAATGCTTCCGTGAAATCATGGTCCCACAATTGCTTGCCAGTATTTGCATCCAGGGCAACCAGCCTACCATAGGCGCTAAGCACATAGACCTTATCGTCATCAACGGTTGGTGTTGAACGGGGACCGTCACCGCCTTGACGGTTTTCATAACGGTAATCGGAGAGATACCGCCAAATCTCTTTACCTGTGCTTGCATCGAGACAGACGACAATCTCATCCTCACCTCTGACGTACATCGTATAAGCCCGACCGTTGGAAATAGAAATGCCGGAAAATCCCTCACCGAGCGGAATACGCCAAAGCTCTTTGGGACCGTCAGTGGGCCAATCCTTCAGGATTTCTGTTTCATGCGAGATGCCGTCCCGATTGGGACCGCGCCATTGATGCCATTCGGTGCTTGCTGATTCACGGGGTTCCGCATTCGCGGTGACACCCCACACGCAAAGGAGTGCGTAGACGATAACCATTCCAGCCAATGAATTTTTGCCTCTCATATCTGCACCTTTTATTTTTTGTTTGTGTGATCGAAAAAATTGACGTTTAACCCTTAGGTAACTCCCAAAAACGGATTATCATACGACGAAAACCTATCGCCCATCTGCTACCTCCGATTTTCTCAATCTTCATTAGCCTCGCAGCGCAGATAAGGGCGGAGCTCATGTTGCAACCGCTCCCGCGCAAAGAAGAGATGCGATTTTATCGTGCCGGTTTTCCGCCCCAGCTTATGTGCAATTGCTTTGAGCGACAGTCCCTCGTGATAGCGTAGGATAAAGGTCTCACGCTGCATTGGCGTTAGTCGCGCCATCGCTTGCCGAATTTGAAGCAGCAATTCTTCATTTTCTGCAACTTTTGATGGCCGTGGAAAATGGGCGTTTGCCATGTAGCTCACGAGTACATCATCGGGTTCCAGCGCATCGACCACGACGCTCTGTTTTTCGCGTCGGCGATTGAAATCGATGCAAAGGTTGACGGTGATGCGGTAAAGCCATGTATAGAACTGAGATGCCCGCATGAACTGGCATAGCCCTTGGTAAGCTTTGAAAAACGCATCTTGCGTGAGATCGAGCGCATCCTCAGGGTTTTTGACATAGCGGCACACCAATCGATAAATGGGTTCTTGGTGGCGAATCATCAACGTGTCAAAAGCTGATTTGTCACCACGCTGAAATCGCTTGATGAGTTGTGCATCATCGGGTTCTGTTTGAACCCATTGCGGCAATGTCTTCTGATCTGTGTCCATGTTCTGCTCTATTCTGTCCGATTCTTTTGGATGTGCAACTTAGATCGCTGTTCCTCCGTCACTCGGTTCGCGTCTGCATCGGTGTAGACCACATGCGGCGTGATGAAGACCATCAGTTCGGTTTTCTCAACCCGCGTGTCCTTCCGTCGGAATAGCTTCCCAAGAAGCGGAATATCGCCGAGGATGGGTATCTTGTGAACCGTTTCGGTCTTATCGTCCTTGATCATCCCGCCGATGACCATCGTCTGCCCGTCTTTGACCGTTACTGATGCCGACGCCTCCCGCGTCGAAATAATCGGGGCATCGAACAGCGTGAATTCGATCAGCGTGTTGATCTGCTGATTCACATCCAGGGAGACCGTTCCAGATCGGTTGATACGCGGCGTGACGGTGAGGATAACCCCCACATCGCGGAAGTCCGTGCTGGTTAAGATTCCACCCGTTGCCGTCTCCTGCGTGCTGACCAGAAAAGGCACTTCTTGACCAACATTGATAATCGCCTCCTGATTATTCTTGGTCATGATGCGCGGCGTCGAGAGGATGTTAACCTTCGTGTTCTTCGCCAGGGCATGCAGCATCGCATCCAACTTGCCGGACGCAATGCCGTACTTCAAGCCGAAAATCTCTTCACCAAGTCCAAAATCGGTCGTTCCACTCTGATGATACGTCTCGTCATTGACCGTTGTGCCTTGCTCCCACATCCACTCGACGCCGAAGGCGCTTTCATCGTCCAGCGTTACCTCGATAATCTGCGCTTCAATCAAGACTTGAGGAAGCAAAACGTCGAGTTCTTTGATCAGTTTTTCAACGGCAGGAAAGTTCCTGACAAACGTCGTCACCAATAGCGCGTTGATTTCTTCATCGGGGACAATTTTCACATTCCCCGTTAAACCCCGGGCCGCATCGGCGGTTTGTGCAGAGGAACCGAAGGCGCCTGTGCTTGAACTTCGTGCGGTAAATCCACCACCGAATCCACCGCCGAAGTTTGTACGTGTCGCAGCTTGTCGTTCAAAGAGTTCCGTTGACAGCAGTTCGTTGAGCACTGAGGCAACATTGGCTGCATCGGCGTGTTCGAGGGTGAATATCCGCGTGTCTTCGACAAAATCGGCGATGTCCCGATCCAGTTGTTCGACGAGCCGACCGATAGCTTCCATCTGTTGTGCGGTCGTGGTGACGATAATGGCATTGGTGCGCACATCAGGTACCGCTGTCAACTCTGGCAGACCGAGAACCCCTTCTCCACTTTGACTCTGTTGTGCTTGTTGCTGCTGTTGTTGCTGGAAAAATCGCCCGCCTCTGCCACCAAAACCGCCAAATCCACCGAACCCCGTGCCTGTAAAAACATTCCGTGCTGCGCCCGAAAAGGCTTGATTCAGTTCATTGGCAATCTCCGTTGCATCAGCGTATTTCAGTGTGAAGACGCGGGTCTCCGGCTCCGAGAAGAGCTGCCGGTCCAATTCGGCAACCAGTTCACGGATGGTCTTCAAGTTCTGTTTGCTCGCAGAAACAATCAGCGAATTCGTGTTTTCGTCGGCGATCGCTTTGACCTCGCCGAGTTGTTGAAGCACCCCACCTGCTGTCGGACTGCTTTCAGCGTCAGATGCTTGACCGCCACCGTCACCACCTCCCCCAAAGCCACCAAATCCGCCACGCCGTCCGCGCTGCTGGCGTTGCTGCTCTGCTGCGGCTTCGGCGTCCCTCGGTTTCTCATACAACTTAGTAATAACTTCAGCTAACTTGGTCGCATCGGCATATTGCAGCGAAAACACTTCGACCTTGATCAGGTCCGCCATCGAAATATCAAGTTGCTTGACGATCTGGGCGAGCCGTTTGATATTCGCCGAAGACGCAGTGATGATTAGGGTGTTGCTGCGACCATAAGCGGTCATCACGCCGTATTGTGGCACGAAATCCTTGAGGTCTTTGACGAGTTGTGTTGCATCGGCCGAAGCCAGCGGCATGACCTGCGTGAAGATGGTATATTCCGATTTATTTCCCTCCGGGTCGCTTCCGACCTGTATCGGTGTGGCTTCCCATTTCGCGTCCGTCAGCGGGACGATTTTTGCGCTGTTCCCATTGACGATACTGGTGTAACCCTTGATTGCCAGAGCCGAGTTGAGCACCGCGAACGCCTCATCAACAGGCATGTCGTCCGGGCTAATGATGCTCACACGGACATCAAGGTCCGCCGCTTTGACGATGGTGTATCCGGTCACATTGGAGAGGAATTCCAAGACATGGTCGAGCGAAGCATCTTTGAATCGCATAGAGATGCGTTTTGTCTGTGCCTCAGCTCCCGCTGTGGCACCCATATCATCCGCAAGGGAAAAGGAAGCAAAGATCACGAAGAAAAAACAGATGGCGTGAAACGTCAATATCCGGTATTTTCTCACTGTCCCAACTCCCTTCTTCTTCTCGCACGCATCCGCTCAATCAAGCTTTGCTGATTGTCCGCATCACCCGCGCTTGTCGCCGATGAGATTTCAGCACTCGCATCCTCAGATACCGGCGGCTTTTTCGCTGTCGTGAGGGTATCAAACAGAATCTGTCCGTCAGTGCCGTACTCGATGCTTTCTCCCAAAGCCAATTGGACGGTCGTCTCGCCGCGCGCCAGAGTGATGTATTGGGAGAAAATATCGCGCACAAGCGTATCTTGCAGTCTTTCCCCGTGATGGAGAAAGACCCCTTTATTTAACTTCTGATCTTCCACAACGGCGATCCACTCCGAGTTACTCTGAACAATTCCGGTGAGAATCAAGCTATAGGTTGGCAGCGGTGGAGGACTTTCAGCGATCGGCGCCGGCATAATTTTCGGCGTCGGTTTCGCCGGTTTGGCGACTTCCTTTGTCCAACCGAGCGGTCGAAACAGGTTATTTTCACCAATCGCGCGATAATCGGCCAACTTTCCAGAAGCAGAAAAAGCCCGCTTCCGGTGTGGGAAGATAGGCTCAGACTGCGTGATACTTTGCTTAACACGAGTTGGCTCAGAGATCGAACTGCTCAGCACGAATTTCAATACAACAAACAACGCCAGTATGGTAAGAATTGCGATACTTGGCATTTTCAGCTTTATCATGGCTGGTTCTCATCTTTGGAAGACTGCGTTAACGCCAGCGTCCCGGAACCCAAACCCAGCTACCGGGACGTTTTGTCCAGTGCCCGGCGACCCAGGTCCCACGCGCGTTGCGTTCCCAGTGACCGCTGTTCCAAACGTACTTCTAACCGTTCCATTGCCAGTGTCCGGTAATCCACGAAGAAAAGGGGAAAGGGGAAAATCAGAAGCACGGAAAACAAGGGGGGAAACTTGTCCTGCCTGTGCCGAGCTTCATTGACTTTTCACGATGTTATCCTCCATTTTAAGTGGCTGGCAGAATGAGCGAATTGCTCATGGTCGGATCTGCGAATCGAAACCACCGCCGCCACCGCCGCCTCTGCCGCCGCCGCCACCGCCGCGTCTGCGACCGCCAAATCCGCCGCCTCGGCCACCACCACGAGGCAGATCTGGGGTTTCAAGCTCCGGCAGTTTAATCTCTGCAAATTTCTCCTGTTGTTCCTCTTCGAGAATTTCTTGGATCTCTGCGACTAAAGCATCAATCTGGTTTTGCGACTCGGTCCGCTGTTGATTGAATACCTGCATTTTCCTTTGAAAATCGCCCTGCATTCCGCCTCCACGACCACCACCGCCGCGTCTGCCCGCCCCACCAAACCCGCCGCCACCTCCAGCGCGCATCCGATCCCGCATCTTCTTGATTTCGGATTCCAAGGTCTCCTTTTCCAACTCATAATCCTCAACGATCCTGGCGATCTGTTCGACTTTAGACTGAACCACGTTGCGCTGGATTTCGGAGAGTTTTAAGGTTTTTGAGGTTTTGTCGATGTCGAGCAACTTCGTGCTTCCACATGCGGAAATCACGAAAACCATGACGATGCAGATAATCGAGATGAGTGGTACTCCAGATTTAGATTTCATCTTCAGTTCCTTTATTTTGTGTGTCGGCTTGCTCATGAGTCGGGCTTCTT
Organism: Candidatus Poribacteria bacterium; assembly: GCA_027296925.1. Taxonomy (GTDB): domain Bacteria; phylum Poribacteria; class WGA-4E; order WGA-4E; family PCPOR2b; genus JAPUIP01. Next base: position 9,772 of record JAPUIP010000170.1, read on the forward strand.
CCCTTTGACCAATTGGAAAACCCACCTACACAGTTTAAGTGGTTAGCCATTCGGACAGATGGCTCATGTCCTTTGCCTTTGCCCCGCCGTTTTGGTTTTATTGGCCACCGCCGCGACGTCCCTCTCCACCGCCGGGACGTCCTCTTCCATCGCCACCACGTCTACGACCGCCGCCAAATCCACCGCGGCCTCCGAATCCACCAAATCCATCGTCGTTATTGACGATGCCTGTGATGGTCAATTGCGCTTCTTGACGCAAGGTCAACAGTTCAACCAGGTTTGCCTCCAACGCTTCTGATTTTGCTTTGTGTGCTTCCCGTTTCGCTTTGAGGGTTTCGAGAGCGGACTTAATCTCTGCCTCATCCCCACCATCAACCGCTGCACGCAACGCTTGTATAAGCGGCTGCATCTCTTGACGCTGCGCGATACGATTCTGCGCAATGGCTTTGATTTTCGGTTCTAACACCGCCGTTTCTTCACTAGAGAGATTCAAACCCTCGATGGCGCGTTGGGTCTGCCGCTCGACCATTTGTGCGGGGTCGAACTGACGCCTGCCGCCTTCACCGCGTTGACCACGTCCCCGCTGTCGTTGGGAGCGGTCGGGCCTCGTATCTTCCTGAGCAGAAATGAAATATGTACCCACCAGCACCAAGCTGACGACGAGTACGAATGTGAGCGCACGATTCAATTTTCGCCCCGATAAATTGGGCTCTCGCTTCGCTAGAGACATGATATGTTCCTCCTTCGGGAAAACAGAATGTGTTTTCTATTGACGCATGATATGGCACTTGCTACAATAAAAGCAATCGAGCCAATAGGACTCTGAAGGCGCAATAAAAGCGTCAAGAGATATGCCGAATATTGGCGACCTCAAAAAAAAGGTATGCTTACGGAAGTGAGGTGTAGAAAAATCTCGCAGTCTTGAAATTACGCGCTAACAAACGTGTTTTTTCGTAGGCACGAAATTTTTAGCTGGAAAGCCACACAGGGTCGCGTCCTGTGTGGCTTTCTGCATTATTAGGCAAATGAAGGGAGAAAAGGTTCGGCTTTTTTCAAAGGGTGCTTGAAGCTTTTTCGTGTTTGCGCTTTTCCCGGGCAGACACCTTTCCATTCTTTCTCTGCGAGAAAACTGGCAAAATTGGGGCGTCTCCAACGGTAAAATGGGGTCTGCGCCTCATAGATCTCCATAAGAAATATTGTATAATTATTTTGACGGACCGATTTGGTATCGACTCCGGCGAGACCGTTGTCGTTTTCGAGGCGGTGTTGTTCAAAGCTATTGCGAAAACGTGATGGAGCGGGTATAATTCCAACGGCAGAAGTTGATTGATGGAGCAGCTTTGTCGGCTCGAAAGCCATAGCCAGCGAAAGCCTCCAATCTAAACCTCACCGATCCTTCTGCGTCTAAACGGTGGACTTTGCAGAAGAGAGAGTCACTCAAAATCACACAGTGAACGGGAAGCGGGAGGAACATCACCACCATGTACAATGCACCGGATCAATCACTGCTACAAGTGATGCTCGATTCAAAACTGCTCTCGGAAGACCAGCATCGACAGATTCTCGAAGAGATAGAGGGGGCGGGCGCTTCGATTGATCAAACCCTCTTAAAGTTTGTCAATCCAAAAACCCTTGCGCTCGCAAAGAAGAGTCTGGATTATGGTGTTTCATGTATTCTGCGGGACGATATGGTGCCGGATACGGGTGCCACGGAGAAGGTTTCGGCGAGCTTTGCCTACCGAAACAAGGTCTTGCCAATCCGTTTAGACGAGGCAACGCTTATGGTTGCGATGGCGGATGTGCTGGACGTCATGTTAATCGACGAAATGCGGTTGGTCACCGAATGCGAAATCGATCCGGTCCTTGCGGACGAGGAAGATATTGAAACAGCGATTATCCGCTTTTATGGAAAGACGGCAGCCGCTATCCTCAGCGATGGCATCAAGGGCCCCGTCGGCGCGGTTGCCACCCTTGAGCGCCAGACGATTGACGACTTTGGCATCAATGAACAAGATCTGAGCCAGGATCCAACGGTCGTCAATGCCGTGGATCAGATCATTATCGATGCGGTTCGGCTTGGTGCAAGTGACATCCACATCGAACCATTTCAGGGAGAGCTAAAAATCCGTTACCGAATTGATGGCGTTTTAGAGGAACAGTCTCAGCCGCCGCCCCATCTCCAGTCGGCAATTACTTCTCGTATCAAGATTATGGCGAACATGAATGTGGCGGAACGACGGCGCCCTCAAGATGGAAAGATCGGCGTTACAATCCAAAGTGTTGGGAATCGGCGCATCGACTTGCGCGTCTCGACTGTTCCGACGGTTGCCACTGTTCATGGCGAAAGCGTGGTTCTCCGAATTCTGGATAAGCAATCGATTTCGTTCGGTCTGGAGCAACTTGGACTGATGGAGGATAATCTGAATCAGTTTCATCGAATGATCCAAAAACCGCATGGGATCATCTTAGCAACAGGACCAACGGGAAGTGGGAAAACGACAACGCTGTATGCGTGTTTGAGCGAAATCAACACGCCGGATGTCAAAATTATCACAATCGAAGAGCCGGTCGAGTATGAGCTGGACGGTATTAATCAGATTCAGGTCAATCCGGAAATCGGGGTTACGTTTGCAGCGGGGTTGCGGCATATCCTTCGACAAGATCCGGATAAAATCCTGGTTGGTGAGATTCGCGATTATGAGACGGCCGAGATGGCGATTCATACTGCCTTGACCGGGCATATTGTCTTCAGTTCGCTGCATACGAATGATGCGGCCAGCGCGATTACTCGCCTTATTGATATGGGAGTCGAACCGTACTTAGTTGCTTCGACGGTGGAAGGTATCATCGCTCAACGCCTGGCACGGCGGATCTGTTCGTATTGCCATGAAATGTATCACCCGGAACCGGAGCGGATTCGGGACTTGCTTGGTAGCCAGGCTGGGGACCTTCCGCCGGACCTGCTCATTCCCCGTGCCGTTGGCTGTAAGGAGTGTCGGGGGCGGGGATACAAAGGCCGAATTGGAATCTTCGAAGTCATACTGATGAGTGAGGAGTTACGAGAAATGCCCCTCCAGCGTGCTTCCGCAAGCCAGCTCAAACGGGCTGCCATGCGGTTGGGTATGAAGACATTGCGCGAGGATGGCTGGAGAAAGGTGGTCGGCGGCTATACAACTATCGACGAGATTGTGCGTCTGACGCAAGGGGACGAGTTTGACATTGGCGAGGTCATCTAACAGGTCACGCCCGACGGTAAGGAGTTTGTGGTGCCAAGATTTCGTTACGAAGCCCTCACGAACACTGGAACGATCGTTAGCAATACACAAGAAGCGAACTCAAAGGCTGAACTTGTGTCTAAACTAAAAGTGATGGGGTATTGGCCGACGACTGTTGTTGAGGAAAGCGCAGAGGCGCAAGCCCAAAGACAGTTTCAGATCCCGCTGCTCCGTCCCCGGATTAAGTCGGCGGACGTAGAGTTTTTTACGTATCAGATAGCAACGCTCATCAACGCTCATGTTCCCTTGCCACGCGCGCTGGGAGTGACGCTTGAGCAGATTACGAGTATTGAACTCAAGCGGGTCGTCGAACAGGTCAAGTACGATGTCGAGCACGGCGCCACATTTAACGACGCACTCGCACAGCATCCGAGAGTGTTTTCAGACCTGTATATCAATATGGTAAAAGCGGGTGAGGCCGCCGGCGTCCTCGGTGTGGTTTTGGCGCGTCTCGCTGAGTTTTCGGAAAGGCAACGTTTTCTGAGAAGTGAAGTGACTTCGGCCCTCTTTTATCCCGCGATTTTGTTGGTTTTAAGTGGGGGTGCTGTAGCCGTTCTGATAACCTTTGTCATCCCCAAATTCACCTCCATGTTCGCCGAACTGGGAGTTGAACTTCCTGGACCAACGCGACTACTCATCAGTGTTACGGACTTTCTGAGCGCCTACTGGTGGGTCATTTTAATCGGGGGAATTGGTGCCGTATTGGCGCTCCGACAGTACATGAAGACGGAGAGTGGACGGCTTGTTCTGGATCGGCTGAAACTCAAACTCCCGATTATCGGAGGGGTTTTTAGTACCTTTGCGCTCGTTCGTTTTACACAAACAATGGCAACCTTGCTCGAAAATGGGGTTGTGCTGCTGCCGGCACTTCGCGTTGTCAAAGATACAATGGGAAATCTGGTTTATAGTCACGCAGTCGCAGAAGCAGAGAGGGAGGTCGAACGCGGCTCGACCTTATCGAGAGAACTGGAGTCCAGCGGCGTTTTCCCGCCCTTGCTGACCCACATGATCGCTATTGGAGAAGAATCTGGCAATCCCGAACAGATGCTGGCGAAACTGGCAGAATATTACGATATGGAAATCAAGAAGAACTTGGTACGTATCACAAACTCGATTGGACCGCTAGTCATTCTATTTATGGGGCTGCTGATTGGCTTTATTGCCGTGGCGATGATACTCCCGATTTTCGAAGCGAGCACAGCTATGGAACTGTAAATAAATAACTCATCGGTTTCGCTGATTGAAACCGTGCGCTTCAGGGCTTTGCATCAAGCAAGTACCGACAAGTTAATTGTTGACGATTCCTATAGGAGGATAAAAATGTCGAAACGATTGCAAGCTGATGAATCCGGGATGACACTGATCGAAATTATGATTGTCATTGTTATTCTCGGTTTATTGGCAAGTGTTATCGCCCCGAGGATTGTGACTGCGCCGAATAAAGCGAGGGTTGCCAAAGCCAAACAGGAGATTGCGGCATTGGAAACCGCTCTTCAATTGTACTCGCTTAACGTTGGGGATTACCCATCAACGGAGCAAGGCTTGCTGGCACTGTGGACCGCCCCGAACCCGGAACCCGCAAATTGGGAACGAACGCTGGGCAAACCCACTTTCAAAGATCCGTGGGGAAAAAATGACTACGTTTATCTCTATCCCGGTAACCATGAAGGTTACGATTACGATCTCTATTCTCTGGGACAGGATGGCAAGGAGAGTGGCGACGACTTCGACGCTGACATCACCAATTGGATTGAGGAGACGGAGTAGGCATCCGGTATTCGTCTGAAAAAGATCAATGCACCCACACAGACGGACAAATCAACATCACTTCGAGGCGGGTTTTACGCTGATCGAGATTATGCTTGTCCTAACGCTGATCTCGATCCTCTACTCAATGGCGACGCCGTCTTTGCGTGGTTTTGCTGCATCAACACGTTTGAAGTCCTCGGCCCGTGCCATTCGAGACATGCTCAACTTCGCACGAGACATGGCTATCACTGAACGAACGGCTTATCTGGTCGTGTTTAATCTGGATGGAGACCGTTATTGGCTTGCCTCCAGTGAAACTTTCGATGTCGAAGATCCAACCACCTCCTCACTGTCGAGTTCATCGAGCACTGTCCGCTCATCCGCTTTCCAGCAGACAGACGGGGCCTCAATCGCCGAGACCGGGGAAACAACACTTTCACGTACAAGCACGATTCTCGGTGTGCCGCAAGAACTGAGTCACAGTGTGAGCTTGTCACGCATCACAACCAATCACAATTTCCAATCCAATCAGGTAGATTCCGGCGTTGATTACATCTATTTCTCCCCGATCGGATCCTCTGAAGACACTGTCCTGTACATTCAGGATAGGCGAGGTAAAGCGATGTCTATCGCCGTTGAAAGTGCGACCGGTCGCGTTCGCCTGCAAGCACTCGACAACCAGCAGCGGGAGGAGCTCGGGTTATCTACCGACTCGAATTAATGTGGCGGCCTGCTTTTTGGACAAGAAATCCACGGCTACTTCGTCCTGGCACCCCAAACCGCTTTGGCTTGAAAATATGAAGCTGCTGCACCACTCTCCATCACTTCTCCACACATCCACCGCTGACGAGCGGGGCTTCACCCTGATCGAAATTATCTTCACTTTAGCCATCTTATCCTTTGCCCTGCCGACGTTGCTGCGCTCCTTTACAATCGGGGCGAGAGGGCAAGCCATCTCCCAAAATCGAACAACCGCCTTGTATCTCCTCAGATTTCGAATGGCAGAGATCGAGCTTGTGGGTTATCCAGACATCGGCGAAGACGACGGTGAATTTGGCGAAAACTCACGATTCCGCTGGCACTCGGACGTTCAGGAGGTAGAATCAGAGGAGCTCGAAGGCCTGCGCCTCGCCACCGTTACCGTCACATGGCAGGAGCGTGGAAAAGAGAAATCGATTTCGATGAATACCTATTTTGCGGATCGCCAGATGCCACAGACACAGAGCGGTCAGCAGAATCAGGGAGGAGACCGATGATGAAAACACGAGGACACAAGGGGAGGGGATTCCGCTTTACGCTTTACGCTTTACGCACCTTATACCTCCCATTGCGGGGTTGGGCGTCCTTCTCACGTTCCACCCACCACCAGCGTGGTTTTACCCTGATTGAACTGCTAATCTCTGTCAGTGTACTCGTTATTATTGGCGGAGGTGCTTACACTTCGTTCAATATCGCCACCGATATTTACCGAAAATCAGAGTCGCAAATTGTCATGAATCAGAAATGTCGGATTGCGTTAGACCGCTTTGTCACCGACTTGAGCAATCTGCAGGCGCTGCAGGGAGATGAGTCGCTGATCCTCGTGTCGCAGGATAATCCGAGTGAAGAGGGGGCCGAGCGAGATGTGATCAGTTTTGTGACACTGGTTCGCACGGATCCAGATCCATTTCTCGCCCAACTGAATCCGGAGGGACAGCTAGGGGGCACAGATGCGGTCGAGGAAAATCAACCCCAACTTGTCAGCGACGTGCAACGGGTTGCCTACTACATCGGGGAGGACGTGAATCAGCTCGACATCGACTCAGAAGCGCGTGGCGCCATGCTAGCGGCGGATAGCGAAACAGATCAAGACCTGGTACTCCTGCGTCTTGCAACAACAGCCCTTGAGCCAGAAACAGTGATCCAACCTTTGCTTGAGTCGGGCACGCTTCCAACTGAGGATGAGGAAGGCAACCCAATCCGGGTGGATATCGTTCCGCTTATCGATCAGATTGTCTCCTTCGATCTGAAGTACTTTGATGGCGAGGAGTGGTACGAATCGTGGGAGGACACCGAAGCGATTCCGAAATCCGTCCAGGTGCTGATTACCGTTGCCGGTGAAAATCGTAGCGCGGATCAAAATGCTGCCTCCGCTACGATGACGCAATCAACGATGGTTTATCTCATGATGAGTGTAAACTTTAGTGAGCAACCCCTCGGCGGTGGCCCAGGTGGATAATGGGGGCGGGGGAAAATGGAAAATCAGTGCACTGAAAAACGCTGTTCCGCTATGTATAACGTTTTACGTTGTACGCATGACGCGAAACGCATCACCAGCGAACGTGGATTATCACTGATTTCCACGCTCTGGATTTTGACAATCCTCTCTGTCCTTGCCACCCAGTTTCTATATTCGATGCGTCTTGAACGGCGAATACAGGCAAACTTTGAAGAGCGAATAAAATTCCATTACGCCGCAAAGGCGGGATTTGAGCAAGCGATTGCGATGCTCCGCGGAGATGAAACGCCTTATGATGTGCTGGGTGAAGATTGGGCGGAGGAGATTGAAGAACAGATCGCAGACGGTATCATCGCTGGAAATGCCCTGACCTATCGTATCAAAATCACGGACGAGGGCTCAAAAATCAACATCAACACTGCGGATGTAAACACGATTCGTGGGCTATTAAACCTCGTCGGCTATGAAGAAACGGATCTGACAGAACTGCCGCTTGCGGAGGCAATCGAGCAGGGACGCCCATATCGTACTGTGCGCGACCTCGCAAGGGTTGAGGGCATGACACAAGCATTACTCTATGGGCAACAGCAGGTCACAAGTGTGGATATGGCGCCTGATGAGAAAGAGGGACAAAGTGCGCCGGGGCTGATTGATCTGGTGAGCATCTATTCGGTTGACAAAAATACCGATGCCAGCGGGCAGCAGCGAACCAATATTAACAGCGCCGATGCCCAGCAACTGACGCAGATTCAAGGGAGTAATAATCAGTCGATTTTCTCGCAGGGAGAAGCAGAGTCGCTCATCGAGCAGCGGGACTTCGATAGCATTGGTAATCTGCTCGACGCCCAGGCCATCTCGGAGGAGGTCTTCAACAGCATTCGCGATCGGATTAGCGTGGACAGCAACGAGGAGAATCAAGAACAGGTCGATATCAATACTGCCGATGCAGCCCGGCTGCAATCGTTGGACGGCATTGATCAGGGCATCGCTGAGCGGATTATCGATCATCGCAACAGTCAAGGCAATTTTGAAAATGTCGATCAGCTCAAAGACGTTAAGCTGATTACGGAAGCTGAGTTCAGAAGCATTGTCGATAAGATCACGAGGTCGGACGAAAAGATACTGAAGGGACTCATGAATATCAATACCGCACCTCAGGAGCTCTTGCAACTGTTACCGGGGATGGATGAAAACAAGGCGCAAGCGATTATCAATCGTCGTGAATCGGAACCGGAAGATGGCCAAGGAACTCAGGTCCCCGGACAAGAGGAGATTGAAGGAAATCCGTTTACAAACATTGGTCAACTCCTCGATGTGGAGGGGATGGATGTGGAGACGTTTCGTCAAATTGCTGAACTGGTCACGTATCGGTCGCAGGGCTTTCTCATTGAAGCCGCCGGGGTTGATCCCCTCGGCAAAACGATTGCCACTTGTGTGGGGGCGATTGATCGATCCGGAGAACAGGTTGTGATTACGTATTGGAGACAGGATTAGCCCAAGAGAGGCCTGAAGAATTGGTTATCCTTCGGCGCGGCGTCACGTGGACAGATCAATTCCCATAAATTCGATCCTATAAGTCCGTAGGGTTCCATCTAAGGAAAGAACATGGCAAAGCACCAGATCGTAGCCATCGACATTGGCACGAACGCAATCAAGCGGGCACAATTGGAACAGACCGCTTCAGGGATTCGCCTTGTGGGTGCAGAGATTGAGGCCTATCCTCGCAAAGATGCAATGGAGGAAGTCACTTACGAAACGATTCTCCAGGCTTTGCGAAATGTCTGGGGGAAGGTACAGGGTCGTAAGCACGCAGTTGCATTATCGATACCCCGCCTGTTGGTCACCTCGCGGCGACTAACGAACCTTCCTGCCGCTGCAACGGATGAGCAACTCTCAGACTTAGTTGCAATGCAGGCGGAAACGGAACTCCCTTTCAGGATAGAAAACGCGGTCTACGACTACCACGATGTGCGTCGTTCAGCTCGGGGCGTGTCT